>JAFAQG010000821.1 GCA_019246575.1 Acidobacteriaceae bacterium | reverse complement strand
TTTTCTTCGCATGTTCGAGCGGGGGCTCGCGTATCGCAAGGAAGCGCTGCTGAACTGGTGTCCGGAATGCGCGACCGTGCTCGCGAACGAACAGGTAGTGAATGGCTGCTGCTGGCGGCACGAGACGACACCGGTTGAGCAGCGCCCCATGCAGCAGTGGTTTTTAAAAACGACTGCATACGCGTCCGAACTGCTCGACGACATGAAACAACTCGAGGAGGGCTGGCCCGAGCGTGTGCTCGCGATGCAGCGGAACTGGATCGGCCGTTCGGAAGGCGCGGAGGTCGATTTTCCGGTTGAGGGTTGCACGGAGAAGATTCGCATTTTCACGACGCGCATCGATACGATTTACGGCGCCACATGCGTGATTCTCGCGCCCGAGCATCCGCTGGTGCAGAAGCTACTGACGGCGGATTCAGAACGGCTGAAGGTGAAAGAGATGATCGACTCGGCAGCGCGGCAGGATCCGGGCAACCTGGAGAAAGCGGGTTTGTTTACGGCCCGATATGCAACGCATCCGTTTAGCGGCGAGAGGATTCCGATCTGGATTGGAAATTTTGTACTGATGGGGTACGGCACGGGCGCGATCATGGCGGTGCCGGCGCACGATGAGCGCGATTTCGAGTTCTGCCGCGCTTATGGCATCCCTGTTCTGCCTGTGATCCGGCCTGTCGATGGCACTCTGGCCGACGGGCAGACGATGGCGGAGGCGTTCCTTGAAGACGGCATCGTCGAGAATTCAGATCAGTGGTCGGGACTGCCGAGTGCCGAGGCGCGCAAGCGGATGGCGGGGTTCGCTCGGGATCGCGGGTTCGGAGAGGCAGCGACCACGTATCGCATCAAAGACTGGGGCATTTCGCGGCAGCGGTATTGGGGAACTCCGATTCCGATGATTTATTGTCCGGATTGCGGGATTGTTCCGGTGTCTGAGAACGATTTACCGGTGATCTTACCGATGGACGTGCAGATCACGGGCAAAGGCCGTTCGCCTCTGGAATCGGTTGAATCATTCATGCGCGTGGATTGCCCCCGCTGCGGGAAGGCGGCGCGCCGCGAGAGCGACACGATGGATACGTTTGTCGACTCGTCCTGGTATTTCTATCGCTACTGCGATCCTCACAACGATATCGCTCCGTTCAATTCCGAGGTGATCGCACGGTGGTTCCCGATCGATCAGTACATCGGGGGCATTACGCACGCGATCCTGCACCTTATCTATTCGCGGTTCTGGACGAAGGTGATGCGGGACTTGAAGCTGATTCAGAACGACGAGCCGGCACGGAATCTTTTCACACAGGGCATGGTGCTGAAGGACGGCAGCGCGATGTCGAAATCGAAGGGCAACATCGTGGATCCGGACGAGATGGTGGAAAAATACGGGGCGGACACTTGCCGTCTCTATACGCTTTTCGCGACGCATCCGGAGAAGGACATGGAGTGGAACGAATCGAGCGTCGAGGGCCAGTACCGGTTTCTGAGCCGGGTGTTTCGATTTGTGACGCGCAACGTTGATGGAGTTCAGCAGGGCAACGGAAGCACGCTAAACGAGGCAGACCGACAAGGGCTGCGGAAGCTGCACCAGACCATTCGCAAAATCACTGCGGATTTCGACACGCGGTGGCACTTCAACACGTCGATTGCATCGCTCATGGAGCTGCTAAACGAGCTGTATGCGATCGAAGGGAAGATGTCGCATGGGCCGATTCGCGAGATCTGCTGCAAGCTGACGTTGATGCTGGCACCGTTTGCGCCCTATACGGCTCAAGAACTGTGGGACATTTTGGGCGGGACGGGACCGGTATTCCGCCAGCCGTGGCCGAGCTTTGATCCGGAGCTTGCGAAGGAAGAGCTTGCGGAGATACCGGTTCAGGTGAACGGGAAACTGCGCGGTCACTTACACGTGGCGTTTGGGAGCGCGAGGAGCGAACTTGAACGTCTAGCCCTGACTCACGAAAAGGTCAAGCCTTTCGTTGACGGCAAGCAGGTAGTCAAGATAATCGTCGTGCCGGACAGGCTCGTTAACGTAGTGGTGAAGTAAGTTGCAAGCCCATTTAAACGGGCTTTAGGCGGGGCGCGTCATCTCTTCGGGTTTAACCCACCTGTCGAATTCCTCTCCGGACAGATAACCAAGCTTAAGCGCTGCTTCGCGAAGCGTCGAATGGTCCACATGGGCCGTATGGGCGATCTTGGCAGCTTTGTCATAGCCGACGACAGGGCTAAGTGCGGTCACGAGCATCAGCGAGTTGTGGACATCGTGAGCGACTTTCTCGCGATTGACTTCGATGCCGATCGCGCAGTGCTCCGTGAAGCTGCGAGACGCATCGGCGAGCAGCCGGACGGAATGCAGGAAATTGTGAATGATCACGGGCTTGAAGACATTCAACTCAAAATTGCCCTGCGAACCCGCGATACCGATAGCAACATCGTTGCCCATCACTTGGACGGCGACCATGGTCATGGCTTCGCATTGTGTGGGGTTCACTTTGCCGGGCATGATGGACGAGCCGGGCTCGTTTTCGGGGATTGTGAGTTCACCAAGGCCGCAACGCGGACCGGACGCGAGCCAGCGAGTGTCGTTGGCGATTTTCATGAGGGACGCGGCGAGAGTCTTCAGAGCGCCACTGGCGGCAACGAGTTCGTCATGCGAAGAAAGAGCGGCGAATTTGTTGGGATGAGAGCGGAACGGGAGGTCCGTGAGCTCCGCAATTTTGGCGGCGGCCCGCTCGGCGAATTCGGGGTGCGCGTTCAATCCCGTACCGACGGCCGTTCCTCCGATGGCGAGGTCGTACAGACCGTCGAGGGAGCGGCGAAGGCGCTCGATGTCGCGGTCGAGAAGGGATGCCCAGCCTGACATCTCCTGTCCTACGGTGAGCGGAGTTGCGTCTTGCAGGTGGGTGCGGCCGATCTTGACGATGTCGGCGAACTCGCGAGATTTGCGGTCGAGCACGTCGCGCAGCTCGCGAACGGCGGGCAGCAGCTTGCGCTCAACCTGCTCGGCGGCGGCGATGTGCATCGCGGTAGGAAACGTGTCGTTCGAGGATTGCGACATGTTGACGTGATCGTTAGGATGGACGGGCTTCTTGCTGCCCATGACTCCGCCCGCGAGCTCGATTGCACGGTTCGAGATCACTTCATTCGCGTTCATGTTGGTTTGGGTGCCGCTGCCCGTTTGCCAGATACGGAGCGGGAAATGGTCGTTGAGCTTTCCCGAGATGACTTCGTCGGCGGCGTGCGTTATGAGCCGCGTCCTTTCGTCATCGAGCTTCCCGAGGTCGTGATTGACCAATGCGGCCGCCTTTTTCAAGACGCCGAACGCGCGGATCAATTCGGGAGGCATTTTGTCTTCGGCGATATCGAAGTGGATGAGAGAGCGCTGAGTCTGTGCGCCCCAGTACCGGTCGGAGGGCACCTGAATCGCGCCCATGCTGTCGGATTCTGTACGTTGCGTAGGAGTCATGACTTCGGAAATGGGCATAAGTTTATTGTGGAACTACTGTGGGGCGAAATTATTGAATGAGGCCGAAGACAGCGACGCTGTTCGTAGTCCCAACAAAGACTCGGCCGTCTGCGATGGTGGGAACGATAAATTTGTTGCCGGCCCCAAACTGGTCGCGACCGGAGCTGGCCTGGTTACTGTTATAGAGCTCGTTCGCGAGATTGGTGGCGTCATAGGCATGAAGCACAGCAGGATTCGTATTTTCAACGGCCCACAATATTCCGTCATTGCTGCCGTTGGCTGAAATGGCCGGGGTGACGCCAGGGTAGGGGAAGAAGTGATCTGTACTCGAAGAAGCCTGTGTTGGAAGCAATGCGGCATTTACGCTAAAGCCGCGAATGCGATCGCCGACCGCGCCGTAATACACGGTTCCGTTGAACCAGGCAGGAGTGGAGAAAACCGTGCCGCTCAGGGCTCCCGAAAGCTCCTGATAAATTCCGGCGTCGTTCTGCGGGTTGAACTTGCCCATGTTGGTTCGATTGAACACGTAGAGTTTTCCGTCTTTGCCAGCACCGGTTCCAAGCTTTACTGTTTGTCCGCTCGCGTTGTTCAAGTCTGGAAGCAACATTACGCCTCCTGAGCCGAGGTCCTGATCG
>JAFAQG010000815.1 GCA_019246575.1 Acidobacteriaceae bacterium | reverse complement strand
GTGGTCGGCACTTCGACCTGTATCATCGGATTGAGCGATCGAACTACGCTCGTTCCCGGCGTGTGCGGCATCGTCCCGGGCTCGGTGGACCCCGAACTGACAGGAATCGAAGCGGGATTATCCGCTGTGGGCGACATCTTCGATTCCATTGCCCGCCGTGCGGGCGCGAACGTCGCCGACCTATCGCGCCTGATTGTTTCCTATCGCGCGGGCCAAACAGGACTGATGCGCTTGACGTGGGATAACGGCGACCGCACGGTGCTGGTGAACCCGGAATTGGGCGGTATCACTTTGGGTTGGCATCTAACGACCAGCGCAGCAGACGAGCTATTCGCCGCGATTGAAGGCACGGCGCTGCACACCCGCGTGATTCTCGAGCGCCTGGAAGACTATGGCGTGCCGATCAATCGAGTGATCAATAGCGGCGGGATCCCGAGGAAAAACGACCTGCTGAACCAGGTTTATGCGAACGTGCTGAATAAACCGATTCTGGTTCCACAGGGCGATGTTACAAGCCTGGGCTCGGCTATTTTTGCCTTTCTGGCTGCGGGCGCCTTTCCGAATATCCGGGCCGCGCAGGATGTACTGTGTCCGTCATACCGAACTTATGAGCCGGAATCGGGCAGCGTGGCCACTTATGAACGCCTATACAAGATGTACAAGCGACTCTATTTCGGATTCGGGCAACGCGAATCGCAGGGCGTCGCAATCGGAGACGTGCTGCCCGAATTGCGGCGAATTGCCGCCGAAGCAAGGACTTGAAATGTGCGATTAGCCGAACTTAGGGAAGAAGTGCTGGAAGCGAATCTGGAGCTGGTTCGGCGGGGCCTGGTGATCTTCACTTTTGGAAATGCAAGCGCATGCGATCGCGCAAGCGGCCTGGTGGTTATAAAGCCGAGCGGCGTTCCTTATGACAAACTTCGTCCAGCGGATCTTGTGATGACGGACCTGGACGGCAATCTCGTTGAGAGTAATCTCCGGCCGTCTTCGGATCTCCCTACACACCTTGCTCTGTATCGCTCCTGGGAGGAGGTCAACGGCATTGTGCATACACACTCGCGGTATGCAACTGCATGGGCTCAGGCCAATGCGGAGATACCGTGCCTGGGGACAACTCACGCCGATTACATTCAGGGGCCTTTGCCGGTTACTCGGCCCATGAGTGAGGAAGAGATTCGATCCAAGTACGAGTGGAACACGGGACAAGTTATCGTCGAGCGCTTTAGAGATCTCGATCCGCTGAGCACCTGTGCCGTGCTCGTGGCCGGACACGCGCCTTTCTGTTGGGGGCGAACGGCGACGGAAGCTGCGCATACGGCCGGTATCGTAGAGGAAATCGCGCACATGGCATTCCTGACGCTCAACATCAACTCCGAATGCAGGCCGCTCTCCGAGACTTTGCGCGACAAGCACTTTTTTAGAAAGCGCGGCGCGGATGCCTATTACGGGCAAGCGGCGCGTTCTGCGCCGCAATGCTGAAACGCGTGGTATGTTTCACCGAGATTTGGCCGCATGTATTTTGCTGACGTGCATATTGGGCGCCGCCGGTCCCCCGCAAGAAGGAATCCCTGTCTTCGGCACGACGGTTTTCGCGTCCTCGGGACTTCGCGGCGATATTTATGATTTGAAGCCCGGAACAGACTACCTTCCAAGGTTCCGGAAGTTGCGGCCCGTGGGCGCTGTCTATACCAGATCTCTCAATGTTCCGCCTCAGACGTTTACGCTGGGATTTCCCGGCGTAACACACCGTTTCGAGTGGTTTGCCATCGATTACTCAGGCAGGATCTGGATCGATCCTCCGGGCACATATCGCTTCGCCCTGACTTCCGACGATGGATCGAAGCTCTATATCGATAAACACACGGTGATCGATAACGACGGCTTACATCCGCCCGAAACCGTGTTCAAGAAAGTGAAGCTCAAGTCCGGAGCTCACGACATTCGCATCTCTTACTTTCAAGGGCCGCGGTATCAGGTTGCGCTGGTGCTGTATGTTTGGCGTCCCGGAGACACAGGATTTCGTGTCTTCGATAGTGACGATTTCCAGCCTCCCTTGAGCGGCGATTTATCCAAGATCCAGAAATCGGAGCGGAGCAAAAGTTCGCATTCAAGGAGATAGGAAGCGGGGCGACCGAGCGGCTTAGAAAGCGCGCAAAAATCCCCTGAAAAACAGTTTTCCAGTGCTACACTTGAGGCAAAAATGGCTTACGACGTCGTTGTGATCGGTAGTGGTCCCGGCGGTTATTCGGCGGCTGTGCGCTCCGGGCAATACGGGCTGAAAACCGCGCTGATAGAGAGGCAACCGAGGCTTGGCGGCACGTGCCTCCTGGTCGGCTGCATTCCGACTAAAGCGCTTCTCCACACGGCAGACGTCTGGGATTACTTCAAACATCCGGATTCGCAGGGCATTCAATGCAAAGACCCTCAGTTGAACTATCCGCAGGTGCTCGATCGCAAGAACAAGATCGTCTCGAAGCACTCGAAGGGGATCGAGTTCCTGATGCGCAAGAACAAGGTGGATGTTTTTAAGGGGGAAGCGCGGCTGCTGGGCGCGGGCCGCATCGAAGTCACCGGCGATCAGGGCAGACAGACCATTGAAACCAGGCACACCATATTGGCTACCGGATCGGAAGCTCGCATGCTTCCCGGATTGCAGCCCGACCCCAATCTGATTCTGACTAATATCGAGATCCTGGACGTTCAATCGGTCCCGAAGAGTATCGGCATCATCGGCGCAGGCGCAGTGGGCGTAGAGTTCGCTTCTATCTTCAATCGCTTCGGCTCGAAGGTAACCATCCTGGAGATGCTGCCGCGTCTTGTTCCTGTCGAGGACGAGGAGATCTCGAAGGAACTGGAGAAGCACTTCAAGAAAACCGGCATTCGTATCGAAACATCCGCCAAGGCAGAGGACATACGCAAGAATGCAAATAGCGTTAGTCTCACCGTGACGCTTGGAAACGGCAACAAAGAACAGATGGAGTTCGACAAACTCCTGGTGGCGGTGGGACGCAAGCCGAACTCGGAAAACATCGGACTCGAGAACACGCGAGCTCAGCTGGACCGCGGCTTCGTCGTAGTGGATGCGTATCAGCGGACAGGCGAGCCGGGACTGTATGCGATCGGCGATGTTGTGGCCGGCACGCCTCAATTGGCGCATGTCGCCGTGGCGGAAGGCATGATTGCGGTCGCGCAGGTCGCCGGGAAGGAGGTCCGGCCCATCAACCGCAATCGCATTCCGGGTTGCACTTACACCGATCCGGGCATCGGCAGCGTCGGGCTTACCGAAGCGCAGGCGCGCGCGCAAGGATTCAAAGTCAAAGTCGGCA
>JAFAQG010000814.1 GCA_019246575.1 Acidobacteriaceae bacterium | reverse complement strand
AGGTAAGTCTTCAAATCCGTCAAGCCAGTCGATTGTAAGACGCCGTTCAAATTACTGAAGAACTTTGGCTCTGCGACATTCAAATTCGTGAACGCAGGCGTTTTAAGCTCACTGAGATACTGGTTGAAGTCGAAGGCCGGTACGGAGGCTTCGAATTGGCTGAGTGACATCGGATTGTGACGCCGCGTCGGATCGCGGCGTTCTACGCGACTGAGAGCCCCACTCGCGAGATTGGTTTCGATGGTCATTACGGCCCGTGCCTTAACTCCGGCAACATCGCCATCGTCGCCCAGCAGCTGAAAAATCTCAGCAATGTGCTTGACGTATTCTCTGCGCGTCTCGTCCGATTTTGCATCCGTGCGGAAATAGAAATCGCGGTCCGGCAGGCCAAGCCCACCTTCGTCGGCAACTGGAGTGGTCATGCGCGCGTTATCCGGATCGGGCGCCGAACCAAAGGCGAAGAACGCGCTAACACGCTGTGCCTGCAGGCGCGCGACTTCTCTCGCAATTTCGCTGCTATCTGTGATCTTGTTGATGCGTTCGATTTCCGGGTTTACAGGTTTAGTCCCTGCTCTTTCGATCGCGCGCTCATCCATGCACGATTTGTAAAAAGCGCCGATCTTCTGATCAATCGCAGAACGATCCTCATGTTTTGCGGAATCTTCAAGGATGTCGCGCAGAATGATCTCGTTGCGATCGTGCAGCTCGTCGAACCGGCCCCACCGCGCGTACTGCGGCGGGATCGGGTTCGTCTTCATCCAGCTACCACAAGCGTAATGATAAAAATCCTGACAAGGATTTACCGTTTTACCGATTGCGTTCAGGTCGATTCCACTCTGCGGAGATGCCGTCTGCCCAAAAATCGCCAACGTGAATGAACAGAAAAGGGCAGCACAACAAACCGGAAGCGCTCGCATACTCATCAATTATGGATAACAGAATCGGGACGACCACTTGTCCATCATGTTGCGTCGTAACCCTGGAACTGTTCGAGAATGACATTGCCTTTGTAATCGATTTCCCGATGGATGCCAATGGCTGACGAATAGTACGCGAACGCGGTGGTCTCTTTCAGCTGTGCGAAAAAGCGCTGCTCATCAGTGGCAGCGTGGAATTCGTTTTCGGCCATAACCTCAAGAACATGCCGTTGCTGGTCAGGGGTGGCGTTCAGAAACTCGAGACGGTAACTATCTCGGGCGCGCTTATTCATGAGCGCGAGACCTTTCGTCCAAGATGTCTTTTCTTCGGGCAAGAATGCTTCGGCTACCGTCCGGTCGATATAAACAGCGACGCCGGCAGCGCGAGCACCCGGAGAATGTTCATCGGCTGGGATAATGAGCTCCGTTAGCGCATCGAGCAAGGCGAATTCATCTTTGCTGAAGAATAGGGGCGCGTTCGGCTCGGCAGCGGCGAGTTGGGGGTACGCGAATGTAGCTGCCGTGACTAGCTGCAGTAGCTCTCGCCTGTTCAGAAGCGTGTCCATCTAAAGCTCGCCTCGCTTCAATTGGTCGGCCAGGTAATCGCATGAGCGCCAGCAGAGGGCCATGATGGTCCAGGTGGGGTTCTGAGCCGAGGCGCACACGTGGCTGCTCCCGTCGACTACAAAAAGGTTCTGCACATCGTGGGATTGCTGGAACTGATTGAGGACGGAGGTTTTTGGATCGTTCCCCATACGGGCGGTGCCGAGCTCGTGAATGGACCACCCTTCACACAGCAAATCTTTGCTGCTCGACGTAATTTCAAAGCCTGCAGCCTCAAACATTTCACGGCCGGCGGCTTGCATATCGAGTGCCATTTTCTTTTCGTTGTCGCCGAATTGGTAATGGAACCGGAGAACCGGGACGCCCCAGGCGTCCTTCAGATTCGGGTCAATTTCGACATAGTTCTCATAGCGCGGCAGAACTTCTCCGAAGCCCCCGATACTAATCATGGCGCCTGCATAATCCCGCACGTGGTTTTTGTATTCCTCGCCGAAGCCTGGCTGCGTATAGGCGCTGCCCGGGATCATTCCACAGCCGCCCGCACCCTCGAATCCATATCCGCGAATAAAATTCGGCTGCTTGTCAGTCACATTTCGGAAACGGGGGATGTAAAAGCCGCCCGGCCGGCCATCGTCCAACGTCCGCGGCTTACCGACGAGCTCTTTCCAAAATCCCGCTACTGCGGGACCCATCAAATGCTCGCAAAAGTTATGCCCGACGTGTCCGCTCGAGTTACCGATGCCATTCGGATATTGCGGCGACTTAGATAATAACAGAAGGCGGGCGGATTCGAGCGTAGATGCAGCGAGCACCACAACTCTCGCTTGCGCCTTATAACTCTGCCTGGTTTCACTGTCTAGAAACTTGACGCCGTCGGTCTTACCCGTGTCTTTGTCGACGCTAACTTCGTACACTGTCGAATTAGGCCGGAGAGTAAGATTGCTCGTATCCATGGCCGGACGAATCAGGCCTGTGGGCGAGTCGAACGCGGCGTGGATGTCGCAGCCTCCGACGTGACGGTTGCAGGCACCCCGACCGTAACAACGGCTGCGGTATTTATTATGTTTTAACCCCTCGGTAGTTACACCTGCCCGGTACGGTGTGAGAGTGCGGCCCATTCGCTTGAGCGCGTTCCGCATGTGCAGCTCAGAGGCGTTTAGCTTCAACGGGCGCTGGTAAATGCCGTCCGGCATCTGGGGCAACCCTTCGGGATGTCCGGAGATTCCGAGATATCGGTCGACACGGTCGTAGTAAGGAGAGAGATCGGCGTACGAGATGGGCCAGTCGATGCCGTAGCCATCGTGGGTGGCGGCTTTGAAATCGTAATCCGATAATCGCAGCGCGAGGCGGCCCCAGATATTCGTTTTGCCCCCGACGACTCGGGACCGGACCCAGGCATAGTTAGTGCCCGAATATGGATGGTCTTTTTCATCAACAACTAACGTCTTACTGTAATCGCTGAAGTCCCAGCCCTGTATATACGACGTTACTTTCGAATATGGAGAGTTCTGTGCATAGGGTAGATTCCGGATGGTGTACTCGTTCAAGCTCAGCGCATGATAATCAGACGGCATCTTGCCGCGCCGTGGATGATCGTACGGCCATTGCATCGAATGGAGAAGTTTATCCGTATTCTGGTACTTCCCTGCCTCAAGTAAGAGAACCTTGAGGCCGCGAGAAGTTAGCACGTGCGCGGCCATACCGCCTGCAGCTCCGGAGCCGACTACGACGGCATCGTAGGTGATTGTGAGATCGACATCTGGATTGGTATTTTCGGCGATTTGGACTAGCATCAAAGACTAGCTGGACACAATTGTAAGACGTTGGCCTACGATATTTACTCCTCCGGTCCCTTTGCTTCCTGATGTGGCACCACTCGCACGGGTTCGCGGTCAATCAACGAATCGGGTGGGCTGACGATCACCTCGGTGTCGGGACTGAGCCCGGCGAGGATTTCGACCTCGTTGCCAAAATCGCGTCCCGGAGTAACAGGCAACAGCTTGGCGCGGCCGTTGACGACGGTCGCCGCGCGCAGACCCTCGGCACGAAACATTAGCGATGTCGCAGGCACAACCAGAGCAGGAGTGCTGGATCGTATCTTGAGGTGAATCTCGGTGTAAGCACC
>JAFAQG010000808.1 GCA_019246575.1 Acidobacteriaceae bacterium | reverse complement strand
GTGATCAAGTGCGGCGTGATTCGCGATCGCGAGCTGTTTCATTTGATGGCGGATTCGCGAGAAGAAGTGCTTCGGATGCAGTCGGAGGTTGTGGACCGGCTGATTGCGGCCGCGGTGCGAATCAAAGCGGAGGTAGTTTCGGCGGACGAGCGCGAGAGTGACTTGCGGCGGATTCTGAATTTCGGGCACACCATCGGTCATGCGATCGAGGCAGAGACCGAGTACGTACGTTTTCTGCATGGCGAGGCGATCGCGTGGGGAATGCTGGCGGCCACGAGACTCGCGGAATTAATTGGTATGCTGCGGAGCGAAGATGCCGCCGCGATCGATCGCGTAATACGCGCGTACGGTCCGCTTCCGCCGGCGAGCGATCTCGATGCGGACAATCTCATTGCGCGGCTTGGGAGCGATAAGAAGACGATGCAGGGCAAAGTGCATTTCGTACTGCCGACGGCAATCGGAGAAGTCAAGGTGGTTTCGGGGATCGATTCGACGGTGATCCGAGAGGCGATCGTGGACACGTTGCAGTGAAGCCCGTTCGCGGAACAACTCCACCCGGAGCAGTGGGCGAACACGAGGCCGCGCGATGGGTGCAGACGATGTTTGCGGAAGTTGCGCCGAAGTACGACTTCCTGAACCACCTGCTCTCATTCAACATCGACCGCGGGTGGCGGAAAGCGCTGATGAGGCGATTGCGGCCGGTGCTCGAGCGGCCGGATGGACGCGTGCTGGATCTATGTTGTGGAACCGGCGATGTGCTGATTGAGCTTCAGAGCGTGTCGCGCACCGCCGTGATGGGAGCGGACTTCTGCCATCCGATGCTGGTTGCTGCCAAACGGAAGATTCAGCAGAAGGGTTTTGAGCCATGGCTATTCGAGGCGGATGCGCTGCGACTTCCGTTCCCCGATGAAAGTCTGGATGCGATCTCGATTGCCTTCGGGTTCCGCAACCTGGCGAATTACGAGGCGGGATTACACGAGCTGTATCGAGTGCTGCGCGGGCGCGGTGTACTGGCGCTGCTCGAGTTCTCGCATCCACGTGGCGCGTTCATGAAAACGGCATACGGATTCTATGCGGGTGTGGTGCTGCCGGCGATTGGAACAATCGTTTCCGGATCGCGTGAAGCTTATACGTATCTGCCGGATTCGATCCGAAAGTTTCCTCAGGCCGCCGAGCTGCGCGACATGATGACGGAGGCAGGGTTCGCGGACACTAGCTACGAGTTACTGACGGGCGGGATTGCGGCGCTACACGTGGGAACTAAAGCCTCGCACTAAGGGGTACCAGTGGTAGCGCTAAACGTTACGGTTGCGTGCTCCGGCGGGTCGGGGGAACCCGCCTTTCGCCGTCAATAGCGCCAATCCGGCTGCGATGCTGCAGCCCGCGACAATCCAAGCGCGATTGGTGGCCCGCTTCGGCTTGCTGCTGCCAATATGCTCAGGGCGAAGGCCGATGCCAATCGCACGGCCGACGATGCGCTGAATCCCTGGTATATGAACGGCCAATTTCAGTTGCCAGGGCGCGCGCATCGGACCTGAGTTGTCAAAAACGTTTGCAAATCCGGCATGGGCGCGTTCCTGCAAGAACTGCACGGCGCGGACTGGAAATTCCCGCCGTTTCTGGATTCGTGGCAGCAAATCGTCAGTCGAGCGACGATTCTGGAGGGCATCTCCGAGGATGCGTGCCGCCGCAACGGCATCCTGAATGGCGTAGTTGATTCCAACGCCCCAGGCAGGCGACATCGCGTGGGCCGCATCGCCGATGCAAAGCAGCCCAGGGCGGTACCAGCGGCGCAGGTGATTGATTTGCACGGTCAGCAGTTTGACTTGATCCCAGGACTGCAGCTCGCCGACGCTGTCGCGTAGGAAAGGGGCGATCTTCGCGACGGTGTCGCGGAAGCTGGGTAGGCCCGCAGTTTGGATCTGCTCGAAGCTGCCTTTACGGATGAGCAAGCCGGCCTGGAAATAATCGCCGCGATTGAGCAGGAGCAGCATCTTGCCGTAGTCGATGCGGCCCAAGGTCCGTTCGGGCTCGTTTCCGTGCCTCGCCAGACGGAACCAAAGAACATCGATCGGCACGCCGGCTTCGGCCATTTCAAGCCCGGCGCAGCGGCGAACGGTCGAGTGGCGCCCATCGCAGCCGACGACCAGGTCCGCCGTGATGTGCCGCGTGCCGGCGGTACTCTTGACGACGACTCCGACGGCGCGGGAATCCCGCCAAAGCAGATCGACGGCCTCATGCTCCATCTCGAGATGGAAATTTGGGAACTTTCTCGCGTTTTCGGCCAGAAAATTCAGGAAATCCCATTGCGGCATGAACGCGACGAAGCGATAGCGCAGGGGCAGATGACTAAAATCGGCAATTCTGAAAGCGAAATCGCCGAAGACGGCACTGAATGTGGTAACTCGCTGGTGTGGGAGCCTCAGCAGGTCTTCGGCGAGACCAAGTTCCGAAAACAATTGCAGCGTTGAGGGATGAACGGTATCGCCGCGGAAATCGCGGAAAAAATCGCCATGCTTTTCAAGAACGCTCACGTCGACGCCGGCCCGGGCAAGCAGGTAACCCATCATCATGCCGGCCGGGCCGCCGCCAACGATACAGCAGGTTGTGTACTCGATGTTCACCGGGAAGCGGGCCTAGCGGGACGCTGCAATAGCGCTGGTTTCCGATTGCATGCGGTTGATCTCTTCGCGAATGCCCAAGTTGCGAACCAAGCGCAACAAGTAATTCGGATGTAGTCCGAGGATGGCGGCGGCCTGCTTGTAATCGCCCTTCCCTTGAGCGTACGCGTCCAGGATCTTCTCGCGCTTGGTCTGCCGGAGCGAGGAGTGGTAGCTCGTGCCATCGGCGTCCGGAGCGGACTCGAGTAGCGGCTCGGGCAGGTCTTCAGGAAGCACCCAATCGGAGACGCCGAGCACGACGGCGCGTTCCATTGCATTTTCGAGCTCGCGGACGTTACCGGGCCATGAATAGTGCGTGAGCAGTTCCTCGGCTTCGGGCGAGATGCCTTGCACGTGACGCGCACAGCGCTGGGCGGAGCGCTCCAGGAAGTAGCGCGCGAGCAGAGGGATATCTTCTCTGCGGTCGCGCAGCGGCGGCGAATGCAAAGTGACTACGTTGAGACGGTGATACAGATCTTCGCGGAACTTGCCGTCGTGGACATCTTCGGACAGATCACGGTTTGTGGCAGCGATGATGCGGATATCGAGTACGTGTACTTGTGTGCCGCCGACGCGTTCGAATTCGCGCTGTTGGAGCACGCGGAGAATCTTGGCCTGAAGCGTGGACGCCAGTTCGCCGACCTCATCGAGAAAGATTGTGCCACCCTGCGCAAGCTCGAAGCGTCCGCGCTTGAGGGCGATGGCTCCGGTGAAGGCGCCTTTTTCGTGGCCGAAGAGCTCGCTTTCAAAAAGGGTCTCGCTCAGAGCGGCGCAATTGACCGCGATGAACGGCCTGTCGCGACGGGGGCTCTTGTCGTGAATGGCGCGGGCAATCAGCTCTTTTCCGGTACCGCTCTCGCCGGTGATCAACACGGTAGTGTTGCGGGGAGCCACACGTTCGACGAGTTCGAGGAGACGCCGGATGACAGGACTGTTCCCGACGATGCCGGAATTGCTGCCGATCTGTTCCTGGAGAAGCTGCTTTTCGGCTTTCAGTGTCTCGACCTCGTGGTTTGCTTCGAAGCCGACGGAAGCGAGGGAAGCCACAGCAGTCAATGTTTCGAGATGGGCAGGGAGCTTTTCGGTCTCAGCTTCACGAACACGGAGCATGAGAGCTCCACCGAGTGCTCCGCCGAGATAAAGAGGCACGCCGAGGAGGCGGCCGCTCGGCTCGCTGATAGCACCCTCATCGCAGACGCGACGCAGGAAGGACTCGAAGTCGTGTGGGGCTGACGCCACGGAACCGGCAAGGCGCGCCAGCATTTCCGGGACATCGCTCCCAAGCAGCAGCAGTCCTTCTTCGCTAGGGACGAGATCGGAGACGAGGCGCAGAATCTGATTGCGAAGAGTATGAGTCTGTGTGGTTCCGATGCTGGCGGCCAAAGCACGAAACAAAAACACGAGAGAGCAGGCGGCGAGCAGAACAGGCTTCGTTTCGACCGGTTCATGAGAGGGCGCGGTGTGAACTTCGGAAGCGCCCGAACGGAACATCAACACAGTCTTGCCGATTCCGATCTGGTCGCGATCTTCGAGCCATCGTTCGGCCGATCGCATACCGTTGACGTACGTACCGAGCGAGGTTCGGAGATCGCAGACGGTGTAGCGATCTCCCTGAAGACGGACCTGGCAGTGACGCCAGCCGACCTCCGGCTCCGTGAGGACGACGTTGGAATTGGGCGCGCGGCCGATGACGAGTTCGCGCTTGACGAGCGGATAGCGCGTACCGGCCAGAGGGCCGTTGACGACGATGAGCTCCGCACCCATGCTAGGCGATGATTAGAAGCTTACCAGGAATTGACGGGAAGATCACGTTTGTGAGTGGAATGTAGGTGGAAAGTAGGCGCTAAGCACCGCTTTCGCACAACCGCTTGCTTTCGCGCGGCTCAGAATGGGTGAGCGAGCGTGACTAATTCGTGCGACGGGAATAGGGTATCTGCTTCCGGGGCGTTGTCGAGGTCGAGAAACCGGGGGTCGAGGAGGCGCGCGGTGTCGATGTTTGCCATGGCGGAAAGGAGGTTTTCCTTCAAGAAGGGGTGCGTCGCCTCCAGCTCGGCGAAGATTTCACGAAGGCCACGGCGGACAGTGCCGGTCCGTTGTGAGCAACCGCAGGGGATCACGGGTGCGCCAAGGTTAGCGGCAAAGGCGCGCGTCAGGTCTTCGGTTACGTAGACCAGCGGACGGATAAGGCGGAATTCGCGCTTGCGAGACCAGGTGACAGCGGGAAGGGCGCTGATGCGGCCGGTGAACATCGCGTTGCGAAGAAACGCTTCGCAGAAGTCGTCGGCGGTATGGCCTAACGCGATGACGTTCGCACCGAGTTTGCGCGCGATTTCGTAGACAGCGCGGCGGCGGAATCTGCTGCAAACATCGCACCGGTGATCGGGTTTTTCGGTGAGCAGATTCAGCGAGGGCGTGTCTTTCACATAGGTCCAATTGACGCC
>JAFAQG010000803.1 GCA_019246575.1 Acidobacteriaceae bacterium | reverse complement strand
GTATCCATCATCCGTTTGTTGAAGAGGGTATCCGATTTGTGAATGCCGGGAGTGTCGATGAAAACGATCTGCGCTTCGGGCGTAGTCAAAACGCCTTGTATCGAGGTGCGTGTCGTCTGCGGCTGGCGCGCCGTGATTGCGAGTTTCTCGCCAACGAGCGCATTCAGAAGCGTGGATTTTCCGGCATTCGGCCGGCCTGCGATGGAAACAAATCCCGCCCGGTGAACGGGCTCGTTCACGTTGTGGCTACCACGGCCGAGGTCGTCGCGGCGCGCGAGATTCGAACTTCGTCCACTCGCCGGCCATTTGCCGCGAGCACCTCGAAACGGACGCCGTCGCGTTCGACGCTTTCTCCCACCTGCGGGACGTGCCCCAGCCATTCGGTGATGAGCCCGCCGACGGTGGTCGACTGAGTGTCTCCTTCCGGACGGAAATTGAGAAGGTCATGGAGCCTATCGAGATCGAGGCTACCGGGCGCGACGAAAACGGTCTCGGATTCCTGGCGCACATCGCGGTCCGGTTCATGTTCGTCACGGATTTCGCCCAGTATTTCTTCAACCAGATCTTCCATCGTGACCACGCCCGCGGTGCTGCCGTACTCGTCGATAACGACGACAATGTGAGAGCCGTCGTGTTGCATCTCGCGCAGCAGGTCCGCCACGGGTTTTGTCTCCGGTACTAGCCGGATCGGCCTGATCAGGTCGCGCAGCGGCTTCGAGTGCCGGGCTTCGGCATCCAGTTCGAAGAGATCGCGAACATGTATGAACCCGATTATATTGTCGATCGTGTCCTCATACACCGGAACACGCGAATATCGTTCGTGAATAACCAGCTGGCGTAGATCTTCAACCGACTTGCGCGCCGAAATAGCGATAACATCCGGTCTTGGCGTCATTACCTCGCGCACGCTCTTGTCGCCGAACGCTACGACGGAATGAATCAGCTTGCGGTCTTCCTCCTCGAGGATGCCTTCCTCAGCGCCTGCAGTGATCAGGGCTTCTACGTGCTGCGTGGAGTCAGCCGACGCACTTTCACGTTTTGTATCGCCGTCCAGCTCCAGTAACGAATGAAATCCCTGCATTGGGAGAGATAGCGGCGCGGTAAGGAAAGCGAGGCCTTTGATAATCGGGACAGTACGTAAGATCCAGAAGCCCTTTGTACGGCGGTATAGGAACGCCGGCACAAAGTAGGTGGAGAGCAGCATCGCCATTGTCGAAAACACTGCTGCTTCAAGAACGCTCTGCCAGGCCGGAACAGCGGGACGGACCAGCGTGCAGAGATAGAAGACTCCCACGAGCGGTAGCGAGATGTGTTTCAACAGCGAGAACGCAAGAGACCCACGTTCGTTGTCGAGCCCGATTTTCGCGGCGACCGTATCGCGAAAAAACTGTAGTGCCGCTGTTTCGCGGCGGATAATCCGTAGAGACTCGAGATAGAGCAACTGGATGTAGGAGACAAATCCAAGCAGGAGAGTCAGCAGCAACGCCAACGTGACACAAAGAAGAGTCATTCGTGTCCTCCCGCGCTTGCCGCCCTGCCGATCACTCCGGAGGGAAGGCCAAACTCGGCGCGCCACTTCGCTTCGGCGTGCGCCATCTGGCCGCGATCGCGCTCGTGATCCATGCCGGTCAGGTGCAAAAGCCCGTGCAGCATCAGCACGCGAACTTCGTCACTGTAGCTATGGCCAAACTGCTGTGCCTGGGCGCGCGCCTGTTCGGCGGAGATAGCGATATCGCCGAGTTCGCGGTCTTGTTCGGATGGAAACGACAGTACGTCACTCACGTAATCGAGCCCGCGAAAGCGTTGATTGAGATTCCGAAGTTCACCATCGTTCGTGACGAGACACGTAAAACCACGTCCGCCCGCGACGCGTTCGCACAGATTGTGCGCAAAGTCGCGTAAAGCGCGCTTTTCCTCGGTTGGAAATCTCAGTTGTTGCGGAAGTCCTCGAAAGAGGACCGTAGGTTCACCAGGGTCCATTCGCGCCTGCTATGCGAGTGAGGGGAATTCGGGAATTTCAACCGCCGTAGCAGGAGCCGGCTCGAGTACGGTTTCTTGCGGAGTATCGCCGCCAAGCTTGAGATTCAGCTGACGGCCAGCGCCGATGATCTCGTTATAGCGGTCATACGCCTTCACGATTCGCTGCACGAGCGAATGGCGAACCACGTCCTTCTCGTCGAAGTTGACGAACGCGATGCCATCGACGCCTTTCAGCACCTCGGCGGCGCTGAGAAGACCGCTGCGCTTTCCGGCAGGAAGGTCTATTTGGGTCTGATCGCCCGTGACCACCATCTTGGAGTTAAAGCCCTGCCGCGTGAGGATCATTTTCATCTGCTCAGACGTCGTGTTCTGCGCTTCATCGAGAATGATGAAGCAATCGTTCAAGGTGCGGCCACGCATGAACGCCAGAGGTGCGATTTCGATGATGTTCCGCTCAACCAGCTTCTCTACTTTTTCGGCGTCGATCATATCGAAGAGCGCGTCGTAGAGCGGCCGCAGATATGGATCCACTTTCTCCTGCAGAGTTCCGGGTAAGAATCCAAGATGCTCGCCCGCTTCGACGGCGGGGCGCGTCAGCACGATCCGGCTGACTCGCTTATTCAAAAACGCCGAGACCGCCATCGCGACGGCAAGATAGGTCTTGCCGGTTCCCGCAGGACCGATGCCGAACGTCAGGTCGTAATTTTCGATTGCGTCGACGTACCGCCGCTGATTGACGGTTTTCGGCGCAAGAACTTTTTTCCCGAAGCTGCGCGCTTTTCCGCTTTCGACAAGCCGGCGGAGCGAAATGTCGGGATCCGCGGTGACGACGCGCATGTAGCTGTTCAGGTCGCCGTTGTTGAACACGTGCCCCGATTTCACCAGGTCCACGTAATCTTCTAAAATGCGCTCCGCGCGGCGGACTTGTGGCTCCTCACCCTCGATTTCGAGCGAGTCGCCGTCCAGGAGACGGGTCCGCAGATTCAACTCGTTTTCGAGAAGGCGTATATTCTCGTCGCGCGTGCCGAATAACGACTCGATGCCGCGAGAGATCTGAATGGAAGACTTCATCAAGAAGATATGTGATGTGAATTACTGAGCCAAACGTTCGTGCCGTGTGCGGGAGCGGAGTGAAGGATGACAGTAGAAGGTGGGGAGATGCGATAGCGTCTCCGAACAGCCGACTGAAGGCACGGGCCCGGACGCCGGAACCTCATTCGAATTCAGTATAGCACTATTTGCGGACTTGCGCAGGGCGGATTTCGGGAATTTCGGCGGTCTCGGAGAAGCGGCTCTTGGCCGGTTCGGGGGCGACGGACGCACCCCTGCAGACCCTACAGAGGGGCTTTTTGCCAGGTTCCAGAAACGTAGTCACAAAAGTTCTAAAAAAATCTCAAAAAATTTTTCTCCTTTCATTTCGGACATTTAGCGGGAATTTGTGAAGCACTGACAGCGCTGGGACCCTCAGTTTCGCCGGACCGCGATGCTATGTTCGAGTCGCTCGCGAGAACATCGCGAGCGAGAAATCAAAACCAACCAGCCGGGGCTTCGATCCCGGCTGTTTTTATTTGGGGGTACTTGAATGGGCGAACTTATCATGATGCCGGTACGCAACACTGTCGCGGCGCCTGCCGCTTCCGCAGTTTCGAACGAGACTCCGGAAACGAATCAGAGTTCAGACATCGATTTCTCGGTATGGACGACGGCTCCCCGGGAAAGAACGGCCGCCTACTTCCCAACATATTCCACCGTCTCGAAGGCCATGCAGACCGCCATGCGCGGCTGGGTTCGCGACTGGTTCAATGCCAACCCGGAGATCCTGCTCCGGCCGCACACGGCTTATCCGATCCTGGTTTATCAATGCACCACACCGTTCTCCGGTAAACCGACCAACATTTTCACCTACGACATTCAGCAGACCGAAGCTCTGAACCGCGCGTTCGGTTCTGCTGCCAGCAAGCTGGGCCGCGAACTGAAGCAGCTCGACACCAAGAACCTCGCCTGGTTGACCCGCGAGCACTACTTCGCGTATCGCAGCAAGGAAGTCGTCAAGTACGTCACCAAGAACCGCCGCGCCCTGTACAAGATGCTGAACGTCGAGACCGTTCTGATGGACAGCATTTTGAAATTCGCGCTCATTGACATCCCGAAACTCGGCCTCGAAGAAGCAGTCATCGTTCTGCGCCGCGCTTTCAAGACTCAACTCAGCCGGTTTTCGGACGAGTTCGATCTGAGCAACCGGACGGAAGATCTGCTCCGGATCGCGACCGATGCCCTGTTATCAAAGCTGCCGACGAGCAATGTCGTCACGATGCCGCTCGCAGCTTAATTCGCAATTCAAAACGAATTCCAACTGCTCGAAAACCGAAGAAGAGAGATAAAAAATGATCAGACCCATAAGCAAGAACAGACTGACGCAATTTTTGAACGACTATCAAGTGCTCAAAGGAAATTGCGAGAAGAGTATGCGCCCGTTCGGACAGCCCGTCTCCGCTGTTCACGAAGCGAAGTTAATGATCCGCGACGACCAACAGAAGGCCGCAGCGGGATCGAGCGCGCTGTACGTGATTCACCAACGCTCGGAAAACAGAATCGTCGAGATTATTGATACCAGCAACATCGCCGTGATGCCGGCGAGTAGGTCCGGCCAGCGCGCCAGCCGCTTCCCCATGCCGAACGCGGCATGAGGCGGATTCCAACCGGCTTTAGCAGGATTCCTGGACCGCGCGCTGAAGCGAGCGGTCCGCCCGCCGGAGTACCAAACTCCCGTTACTTTCCCTACCCCGCGACTACGACCAGCACACTATTTTCTTTGGCAATTATCGTGCTACGCTAACGAGTCACCCGGAGAATACATGGCTAGCACGTCGGAGTCTCTCAATTCCCGTCTGTTCTGTACCCAATGCGGACGACCGTTCCCAGCGGAAGATCTCGCGCGCTTCGGCGCAAGCATGGTCTGTGCCGATTGCAAACCAACATTCGTTCAGCAGATGCGTGAGGGCGCTCCTGTAGCTGCCCAATTCGTGTACGGCGGGTTCTGGCGGCGCTTCGCGGCATTTCTGATTGACGCCGTGATTTTAGTTGTCATCACTTTCCCGCTCAGGATGATCCTCGGCCCTGCGATGGTCCCGAACCTGAATAACCCCACGCCTGCTACAGCCTTCGGCTTTTTCGGAGTGAACTGGCTGATAAGCACGGCTGTGAATCTTGCGTATTACGTGTGGTTTTTGAGCCAAAAGAGCGCCACGCCGGGCAAGATGGTGCTGGGCTTGAAGGTCGTCACAGCGACCGGAGAGCGCATTAGCGTCGGCCGGGCGACCGCCCGTTATTTCGCTGAAATCCTCAGCAGCTTGATCCTTTTCATCGGCTTCATCATGATCGCCTTCGACTCTCAAAAACGAGCGTTGCACGATCACATCTGTAATACTCGCGTCATCCGCGAAGCTTAACTCACGTGTTGATTCTGTGTCCAACCTGCAATGGACCCCTGCCGGACTGGCTCCTGCGAACGAGCCGGACCGAGAGCCTTTGTCCCGCCTGTAACCTCGAGTTAACTGTTGAGCTCTTCCCGGCCGTGTTCCGTCAACGCGCAGCCGTCGATGCCGGAGCACTCACGCTGGCTGAAGGCGAAGCGTGCTGTTATGAGCACGCCACCAAACGCGCCGTTTCCGTCTGTAATCAATGTGGACGCTTTCTGTGCGCGCTATGCGAAGTGGAAGTCGACGGCGCGGTGTGGTGTCCGGGGTGCCTTCAGCTCGATAAACCGGCAGCACAAGTGAATACGCTCGAGCGACACCGCACGCTCTACGACTCTATCGCGCTCGCGTTAGCCATCTGGCCGATTTTCGCTTTCTTCTATCCGGTGATTTTCAGCGCGCCGATCGTGCTCTTTCTTGCTGTCCGGCACTGGAAAACTCCCTCCAGCCTCATCCCCCGCAATAAGTGGCGGTTTATCGCTGCCGTGATTATCGCAGCACTGCAGCTTGCCTTCATTGCCTTTCTTGTCGTAAGTCTGATCTGGGCTACGCGGAGGAGCATGCACGTCCGATGAGGCCGCGTTCAAGATTCCCGTATCAAAAGCTGCCCGGCTCGCTCCGCGGCTTTATCCGGCGAGCCAGCCTGTGGGAGGGTTCGGATCATCTGCTTGCAGTGAGCGGGACCAGGTTCTCCGAAGAATACCGGCGGTTTTACTATCGCGACATCGAGGCCATCATTATCCAGAAGTGTCCACGCTCCGGAAGCATTGGCCTGTATGTCGCTAGCGCACTGGTATGCGCGATTGCGGGAACCATTGCAGCCACCTCCGTACACGCGCCGCTTGCCTGGGCAATTGCGGCCGTGTCTTTCGCGTTTCTTCTCTCCCGCACTTTGTTCACGTTCCGTTGCAGTTGCCGTTGCCTCGTCCAGACGGCTGTCAGCCGGGCGGAACTTCCGTCTCTGTACCGCACCTGGACGGCGGCAAAAGCAGTCGAACGGGTGCGCAGCCGGATAGCCGACGCGCAAGGTCTTCTTCCGGAGGACATCACGAGCATGCGGGAAGCTGCGGGCGCCGTAACTGTTTCATCTACGCTCATCCGCGAGCCTGCCGCCGCGCGCAATACCGGTGAAAAGCCCGCCTCGTTCGGCGTCACGTGCGCGATCGCGACGTTCATTCTGCTTCTGATCGATGCTGCCGCTACCTTCGCCTTCCGGGATGCACCCGCCAACATCTTGAATAGCGCCTGGTTCCGGATGTTCACGGGGGTGTTAGTCCTGGCCGAAGGCGTCGCGGTCGTGTTAGCGCTTCTCGGCATTTACAAGATCAAAGCCCTCCGCCGGCTTCGAAACTTCCTTCTCGCGAGCTTGGGTTTTTTCGCAACAGAGGTTTGGTTCAATTTGAATTTCAACCAGCTTTACCTATCGGAACGAGCAGTACTTCACAATATGCCGTCCGTCCGGGTGGCATGGCACTGGATAGAACTCAGCAGCGGCACTCTCGCTTTACTGCTGGGTGTCGGTGGACTGATCCTTATTCTCCTGAATTGGCAGACTTATCGTCGAGGTGATCTATTAGCCGCTTAAGCCTGCAGCGCTGCTTCACTCACGCAACGCGGGAGGCGATCTGCCGCTGCCCGCAGTGCCATCAGTACTTCTGCCGAGAATGTGTCACCGAGCATCTGGGCCGTTTTACATGCTCTCAGTGCCTGCGGAACCTGCTCGCATCTGAGCGTTCCGCCGAGACCAAAGGCCGGCGGTTTCTCCGCTGGGTTGGCGTCCCGGCCGTCACTTCCGCCGCGTTTATTACTGCGTGGCTTGTTTTTTACGGTCTGGGTCAGGTCGTCGTTTCACTCAGCCTCCAACCTGCGAAGTAACGCGTGAAGAGGAGCGCGCTCGATCACCTAGAACAAGCGCTGCAATTGCTGCGGGGTCAATCGGCCCAGGGCTGGTGCTACTATCTCGCGGGCGCGGTGCCCTTTCTGCTCATGGTCCTCACCTTCGACCGCGATATGCGTTCAGACTACAGCGCCCAGCGATCGGTGCTTGAATCCCTTCTTTGCGCTATGGCGTTCTTCTGGAATTCCGTGTGGAAGGCGCGTTTTTCGGGTACGCTCGCTGCTGTCCTCAGCGGTGAAGAACAGAAACGCGAACACAACAGCTTTTGGCAAACCCTGTATGTCCAGTCCGTTTTGCAGACTTTCAAGCTTGTCGTACTGCCGCTAGCTGTAATTTCGGTCTTCCCGCTGGCTTGGACATGCGCGATCTTTCGGTATGTAAACATCGAGGCGGACCACGCGAGGGTGACGCTTCCAAGCGTAATCCGAAAATCCGCCACTAACGCCACTAGGTCGTTTCCGAGCGCCTGGTTCGCCCTGGTTGTGCTTCTGGCGATAGGGGCCGTCCTTTTCGTCAACCTATTTATTGCCGTCGTGCTGCTGCCGCAATTAACGAAGGCATTTACGGGATACGAAAACGAGTGGACGCGCAATGCCGGCAGCGTCCTCAGTTTCAATCTCTTTGCCGTCGCACTCGCACTCACGTGGTTGTTGATCGATCCTGTGTTGCAGGCTTACTTCGTCGTACGCTCGTTCGAGATGGAGGCGCGCAGCAGTGGCCGCGACCTTCTCATGCGTGTGCGGCGGGTCGCGGCAGTGATTCTCGTTTCTGCGGCGATCGGCGCGTCCGCCCATACCGCTTCTGCAGCCGAGCGTACGTTGTCGAAAGATGAAGTGGACCGTAGCGTCGCTTCCGTCCTAACAACCGACGGTGACTTTCAATGGCAGCGATTACAGGATCAAGGCGGTACCGGCAATTCGTTTATCGACCGAATTGCACGGGATGTCAGGACCGCCATCCACTATGTCCGTGGCTGGGTTTCCAAGATTGCGGCCGTCCTTAGCGGGCTGCTGCCGCAGAGAACAACGCCGATGCCGCAGAAACCTGCAACGCCGCATCCGCAAGCGGAAGTTCAGTGGTGGATGTACGCCATCGGCTCAATCATTTTGCTCGCGCTCATTATTGCCGTATTCCGCACGCGTTCCGAAACAGAGGTTCTGTCGAAAACAGATTCCATGGCGGACGCGATGCCGCCCGATATTGAAAGCGAGCAGTTGCTCGCAACCGACATG
>JAFAQG010000727.1 GCA_019246575.1 Acidobacteriaceae bacterium | reverse complement strand
GACTATTTCAGGCTTGACTTCCGCTCCTGCTTCCTTCAGATCCCCTTCGATCAGCAGCAACGCGGCGTGTTGCAGGTGTGTGTAGTAGTGAGGAACGCCATTTCCTGCTTCCGCTGTCTCCAAGTCCTGGCGATAGAGATCCGCCGCTTCGCGCAGACGTCCGCGCAAGACAAGAATATCTGCGACATTGACGGAGGCGGCAGAGGTATTCCTAGTGTCCTTCACCGCTTCGAAATTCTTTCTCGCCTCGCGATAGTTCTTCTCCGCGTCGGCCCAACGGCCCTCGTCCTCGA
The DNA here is from genome assembly GCA_019246575.1 of Acidobacteriaceae bacterium. Next base: position 2,579 of record JAFAQG010000727.1, on the reverse strand, counting down.
GCACCCGCGAGAGGTTGTTCAGCGCAACCCCAGTCCTCTCCCGGTCGCCGATACTTTTAAACATGGCGAGCGCCTGCTCATACAACGGGATTGCCTCGCGCTCGTGTCCAGTCTTCCGCTGCGCCTCAGCCATAAGCTGCAAACACGATGCGGCATCATCACGATTTCCCGCGGATAAAAATGCCTCATACGCTTCCCGGCATTCGGGGGGTGATTGCAGGTATTTGCGATTGAAGTAGCAGAGCGTCTGTTCCGCCTTGGCGTAGGTCAGCCGTTTGCCCTGACTCTGCGCTTTTGCAGCCGCGGAATGAAATAGTTTCTCGCCGCGCTCCAAATCGGTTGGACTGACAACAAATGCTTCTTCGAGATCGATACCGGGATCGTCCCGCTCAGGAGGCGGGAGCTGTCGAAGGCGGCGAACGGTTTCCAAGCCTTCGGCGGGCTGGTTGGACTGGAATTGCAGATGCACCAGCTCGAGACCGTAATCCAGGTTATCCGGAAACAGATTAAATAGGACGCGGTAAATCTCGGCCGCTTTCGCGCGTTCGCCGTTCGCCCGATAAGACGAGGCGTCTATCTCCATTCGCTGCATGCGGGGAAGATTGCCTGCGACATCAAAAGCGCGTTTGGCTTCGACCTTGGCCTGATCATCGTGACCGAGCGAAATGTCCGCTCGCGACAACATGGAAAAAGCTAACGGAAATTCGGGATCAGCCTTCGTCGCCTGATCGAAAAAATCCCGCGCTGCCAGGTAATCGTGCTCGCGCAACTTCACCAGGCCTAGTGAATAAAACTTTGCGGCGTCGGCATTGGAGGAGAGCGCCGCCATCGCCGTAGCCTGCTCTGTGTCGCGCAGACTTGGAACGCCAAGCCTTGCCGTCAGCTTTGCCCCGGCGCGCGAAGCTAGCTGAAACAAGTCCTGGGTACTTGCGGTATCGGAGGTTTCGGTAAGTATTTCGCCGCTCTTGGCGTCCTGCAGGCGGACGTCGAATCTCACACGGGTCTCCACAGAGTCGCCGATTGTTGTGTAAGAACCGAGAACTAAGTAATCGCTGTTCAGGGCCGTACCGACGCGGGAAGTAGTGGGCTGACCCAAAGTGTCGGTTGCAGACCAGGGAGAGGAGCGACGCAAATTCGCGACGTCTTCTCCCGGTACTAGGCGCAGTTTTTCGCCTGTGGCAAGCTCCGTACTCAGCATCTCCGAGAGCGCAGTCCCCAGCCATTCATCGTTTGGTCTACTGGAAGCGTTGCGAAAACCCAGAACAGCAATTGATTTGCGGACCGCGACTGCCGCGGGCGTTATCGGCCCAGCGGGCGGAGCGGAGTGATGCCGGTGCCACACTAGCCACGCGGCTCCAATGCTGGCGCAGGCGACGACGGCGACCACAACATAAATCAGGTGCACGGACGGCCCATGAGAGGGCGGCGGAGAAGATACTTCGGCTTTCTCGACTGCGGGTTTGGGCAGCTCGGCAACTGGACTGAAGACCGTGATCGGTTCACTCTTCGCCCCATTTACGGAGACCGGCGCAATAAATCTGTATCCGCGGCGGGGAACAGTCTCAATGAAGCGGGGATTATCGGAATCGTCGTCGATTGCGGCGCGCAGTTTCTTCAGAACGGCGTTCAGGCTGCCATCGAAATCGACATACGTGCCCTCCGGCCAAAGCTGCTGCCGCAACTCGTCACGGGTGACGATCTCACCGGGACGTTTCAGCAGCGCGATGAGAACGCGAAACGGTTGATCCTGGATCTTGACCCGGACACCGTTGCGAGTGAGTGTGTTGCCGTCTGGGTCCGCTTCGAACAAACCGAAACGAAAGATATGTGACGAAACCACTGCGGGGCGACGTGCCCGGAATTATAACACGCAAATTAGGGGAGCCGCGTGAGTGAGCCGCCGCTGTACCCACTGTGTTAGTCTGAAAAGCGTTCTCGGCGGTTTTACGCTCAGCCCGCCGTTGTTTGCGGGCCGCCATGACCCGGTATCATGTCGCTGCAAGTTTTTTTGCAAGCTCAATTGCTCGGTGCCGAAGATTTCCTCGTGGCCTATGCGCGAGGTGGTCCGGACGGCACGGCAGATTTTATCGGGCGCGCAGCATGGCTGAGTCTTTATTGCGAGGTTCTGCCGAGAGCATTGCTCAGCGAGCTGAAGTTGTCGCGGATGCTGCTCGGATCGAGCAGCGCTGAACAATTTCTCCTCGTGCTGGCTGAAGAGGACATTCCAAGGGCGGACGATTTTTTGATCCGGGCCGCTGAGGCTGTCGCGGCGATTTCAGGCAACACATTGCGGCTGATCTGGGCCAGCACTGAGAATCTCGGCGCTTGGCCAGTTGCGCGAAAGCGGCTCGATGATGCGCTGCTGGCCAAGAATTCAGCGCCGTTTGCAGCCGGTCCCGGCCCTGATTTCTTTGCGCCATTTTCACCCGCTATGGAGAGCGGCGCCGACCACTACTTCGGAGATTTCGCTCAGGGTTTGCCAACAGCAAAACAGGTCGGCTGGTCTGCTGGTAAGCCGGCACATTTGACGTGGGATGAAGGCCAGCATTTGTGGGGTTTAGGCGATCGATCCGAGAGTG
>JAFAQG010000726.1 GCA_019246575.1 Acidobacteriaceae bacterium | reverse complement strand
TGCCCAGGCCGAAGCCGTGCCGGCCGACGCTGAAACGCTGGAAACGGCCATCGATGCCAGCGGAACTGCGGTTTCGCACATCGGCGATACGGGCGACGGGGACGCGATCCCTGCCTTCGACAACATTGAAACCGGTGTGCTGGAACGGGATCTGGCGACCCACGAACCTGCGCCGCTCGAAGAGACAGACGAGGGCGAGGTGCTGGATTTAGGACGGGTGGAAGGCCTGTCGGGAGCGCCTTCTACGCTCCACAATGTAGCCGCAACAGGCGAGGCGGGTGACGCCGACAAATCTGATAACATTGGAGATGCCGAATAGCCAGCTACAAACCGTGGTGGTGTAAGGAGTTACATAGCAGTCTCTTCTATGAAAAAGATCAGAATCAATGAGCTGGCAAGGGAACTTGAGGTTAAACCTGGCGTGATTTTGGATCTCCTGCCCGAATTGGGCGTGCAGGAGAAGAAAACGCACTCCAGCTCGATTGATGAAGAGGTTGCGATCGCGCTTCGCGACCGTTTGGTGGGTTCGGGCGTGCCTCGTAACGGCTCCTCTCCTGCGCTGGACGGCGACATCGAGCCGCACTCAACCCAAGTTGCCGAAGCAGAACCAGAAGAGACCAGGATTTCTGAGCCGCCGCGACCCTTGCGGCCACCCGTACAGGCGCCGATTCGCCAACCGGTTCGCGAGGCCTCCGTGTCGGCCCAAACTGCTAATGAGCCGTTAACCAAGCCTGCACCGGGGAGTCCGGCCGGTGCCTCGATTCCGATCCCCTCGGGGCCGCGCCAACAGGCCCCGCCGGGGCAAACGCCGCCGCCAAGCGTTGCAGTCGCGCCGGAAGCGCCTCCCGTACCGGGCGAACCGGAGCGCCCTGCACCGAAATTCCAGCCGATCCGTCCCCCGCTTGGGGCACACGCCGGTCTGCATCCGCCGCTTGCGCAGCCGGGTGGAGCGGGTGCTCCTGTAGCGGGGACGCGAGGTATTCCGATCCCTGCGCGTCCGGTCGCTCCCGCTATTCCGAGGCCGCCCGCAGCGGCGCCCGGCGCCCCACCGACAGGGCCGCGACAGCCGTTACCGCCTGAGCCGCCCCGCAGTAGCCCGGTACCTCCCGCGACCGTTATTCAAGAACCACCACTGCGCGCTAGCGTGTCGCCGGAGCGCCCGATGCCCGCGGCGCCACCAGCGCCGCCACAGGCCAGAGCGCCGCAACCCCCAACACACATCGTTGCTCCGGGGCCTGGCGGCGTGAGCTCCGCTGTACCGGGAACTCCCATGCCGCCCCGTCCGATGCCGGCTAGACCGACGGGTCCGGGTTTAACGCCGGGCGCGCCCATTGCTCCGCGCCCGGCCGGCGCGCGTCCGCCATTAGCTGGACAGCCTGCACCGAGACCCGTTGTTCCTCCGCGTCAGGACGTGCTGAAGCGTTTACAGCAGCAGCAACCACAGGCACGTCCCGGCCCGGCAGCCCCGGCGTCACCGCGTCCCGGCACACCTGCGCGTTCGCCCGTACCAGGCAGGCCTCTCTATACAGGACCAGTTCGGCCAGGCCAGCCGCTGATGCGCGGTCCCGGTTCCCCTGGGGTGCCTACTTTGCCCGGACAGCGCCGTCCAGGAATGCGGCCGATGCATCCCACGAGTCCCTTGCGCGCCGAGCCTGCAACGCCGCTGCCCACCGATCAACGGCGTCATCAGGCCAAGCCCGGAGCCCGGCAGGTTGCACGCAAACGCGAGGATCTCGAAGAAGGAATCCTCCGCGAACGCATCTCAAAACGTCCGGCTGTCCTCGAACCGCCACCGATCGATCGCGAGATCACAGTTGCAGAAGGAATTACGGTCAAAGAGCTTTCCGAGAAGTTGGGCGTCAAGGCAAACCTCGTCATCAAGAAGCTGGTTGAAACCAAGAAGATATTCGCCACTATCAACCAGACGCTCGACGTAAAGCTCGCCGAGGAGTTAGCCCGCGAGTTCGGCGCTTCCACCAATCAGGTCAGCTACGAGCAGGAAAGCACGCAGGACATCGAACTGGCCGAGGAGACGAAGGATCTGGTGCGGCGCGCACCGGTGGTCACAATCATGGGCCACGTCGATCATGGAAAGACATCGCTGCTCGATGCGATCCGTCAGACTGATGTCGCGGGTCGTGAAGCCGGAGGCATCACGCAGCACATCGGCGCGTACTACATCGAGAAGAATAATCGAAAGATCGTTTTCATCGATACCCCAGGCCACCAGGCGTTCACACGCATGCGTGCGCGGGGCGCGAAAGTTACCGACATCGTCATTCTCGTCGTCTCCGCCGATGACGGCGTCATGCCCCAGACACTCGAGGCCATCGATCACGCCAGAGCCGCCGGCGTGCCGATCATTGTCGCTATCAACAAGATCGACAAGCCTGATGCCCAACCGGATCGCGTAAAGCAGCAACTTTCGGATCGCGGCCTGCTCGCAGAAGATTGGGGCGGCGACGTGGTCATGGTCCCTGTGTCGGCCAAGACGGGCCAGAATTTGGACCTGCTGCTCGAGATGATTCTTCTCGTCGCCGACATCCAAGACCTAAAGGCGAATCCGAACCGCCCTGCTGTCGGCACAGTACTCGAGGCGAAGCTGGATCGGGGCCGTGGACCGGTTGCCACCATGTTGGTGCGCAACGGCACGCTCCGAAATGGAGATTTCTTTATCTGCGGCGCACTGTTCAGCAAAGTTCGCGCTATGTTCGATGATCGCGGTAACCAGGTGAAGGAAGCGGAACCTTCCATGCCGGTTGAAGTGATCGGCCTGGAGACACTGCCCGAAGTCGGGGACGGCTTCCAGGTAGTTTCCGACACCTCGAAGGCCAAGCAGATCGTGATCTATCGCGAGTCTAAGGCGCGCGACGCCGCGATGGCAAAGGGCGCGCGCGTTGCCACGCTCGATTCACTGGCGCAACAGTTCAAAGAGGGCGATCTCAAGGACCTCAATCTGATCATCAAGGCGGACGTGGGTGGCACGGCCGAGGTGCTGTCCGACACGCTTCAGCAATTGTCTACGGACAAGATTCGCGTGCGTGTGCTTCATACAGGCGTGGGCGCCATCACTGAGTCGGATGTGCTGCTGGCTTCGGCATCGGATGCGATTATTATCGGTTTCAATGTTCGTCCGGAGCGCAACGCACAAGCCACCGCAGAGCAGCAAAAGGTCGATATCCGCCTGCATAGCATCATCTACGAACTGATCGATGATGTGAAGATCGCCATGACGGGGCTGCTCGAACCGGTCTACAAGGAAACGGTTCAGGGTCACGCCGAAGTGCGGCAGACATTCAAGATCAGCAAAGTGGGCACCATCGCCGGCTGCTTTGTTGCCGATGGCCTCATCCGCCGCGACAGCCAGGTTCGTGTGATCCGCGACGGCGAAACGATTCACACCGGTAGAATCGACGCTCTCAAGCGCTTCAAGAACGACGCGAGCGAAGTGAAGAACGGGCTCGAGTGCGGTATCTCGCTGACTAACTTCAATGACATTCAGGTCGGCGACGTCATTGAAGCGTTTGCGATGGAGCGGGTAGCGCCCGAGATGCCGGTTGCGCGATAGATCCTGGGGCGCGAAAAAAGCTCGGAATCGCGCTGCGTGCACGCCCGCGTTGAGTCATGCCCGCCATAGGTGTACTGACGCTTGAAATTCACGTCGAGTACTCCCATTCGCTAAAGGAAAAGCGCCACGTAGTCAAAAGCCTCAAAGATCGCTTGCGAGAGCGGTTCAATGTTTCAGTAGCCGAGATCGATCATCTCGATTCATGGCAGGCGTCCGTAGTGGCGGCGGTGGTCGTGTCCAACGATCGCATCCATGCCGAACAGACATTGAGTGCGGTCGAGGCGCATGCCGCGAGTATTTTGGGCGGCGCGCTGGCGGGTACTAGCGTGGAGTGGCTGTAGGTGCGTCGGCCGCCCTGCTCTGGAGATACCACCGTAAACTCAGAATTGGAGGCCCCCTGTGGATACCCACCGGAGCGAGCGCGTTTCCGAAGCGCTGCGCGAGGAACTTTCGGAATTGATCAGTTATGAGCTTTCAGATCCAAGGATCGGAGACGTGATCATAACAGAGGTGCTGGTATCGCCCGATATGCGGCACGCCCAAGTTCGACTGCATTTCGGCAACAATACCGATCAACAGGAGGAGACCATCCGCGCTCTCGACCATGCGCGGCACTTCCTTCGCCGCCAACTCA
>JAFAQG010000608.1 GCA_019246575.1 Acidobacteriaceae bacterium | reverse complement strand
TTTCCGGCGCGGTAGCGGGCCTCGTGGCCATCACGCCCGCCTCCGGCTTCGTACAGCCGTTCCCCGCCCTTCTGATCGGTTTCATCGCCGGAATGTGCTGTTTCTTGATGGTCACGGCGGTTAAAGGCAGGTTCGGCTACGACGACACGCTCGATGCCTTCGGAGTACACGGCGCAGGTGGCACGGTAGGCGCGATACTGACGGGTGTCTTCGCCACAAGCGCGATTAACGATGGCCTGAAAGATGCCGCGGGCAAACCGCTGCCGCTCGGCTGGGTGGATGGCCACCCGGCACAAATATTGAATCAGGTCATCGCCGTTTTGATCTCGTACATCGTCGCGGCTGTCGGTACGCTCATCATTCTGAAGATCGTCGATGCGCTAGTCGGCGTGCGCGTGACGCGTGAACAGGAGATTGCGGGAATCGATCTTAGCATGCACGGAGAAGAAGGTTACAACCTGGAAGCGTAGCGGGTTCCGCATACTTTAACTCGGTACGATTGAGCCATGAAAAAGATTGAAGCCGTTATTCAACCTCACAAATTAGATGAGGTCAAAGAAGCGTTGAAGAGTATCAGCGTCGATGGCATCACGATCACGGAAGTCAGGGGGCACGGGCGTCAGAAAGGCCATAAAGAGGTCTACCGCGGAATGGAATACGAGGTCGACTTGCTGCCTAAGATCAAACTCGAGATCGTCATCCCGGATGCGCGACTCGAGGAAGTAACGAGGACCATCACTGCCTCAGCCCGGACGGGCAAGATCGGCGATGGAAAAATCTTTATCTCGGATGTCATGGATGCCATTCGCATCCGCAATGACGATACAGGCGAGGCAGCTCTATAACAGTGTTGGAAGCACCAAACCCCGGTGATCCGGCGATCCCCCTCACACCCATCGAGCGCGGCAAGGCTGGTCATGACCTCTCGTCGCTAGCGGCCGCATTCAGCAAAGACCGCGATCCGTTCCAGCTGTTCGATACGCGAACCATGCTGATCGACGCGATTGTGACGGCTGCGGTCGCTGCATACCTTACGCCGCGCATCAACGCGCGCTTTGCCGTTGCTGCAGTAGGCGGTTATGGGCGGCGCGAGTTGTTCCCGCATTCTGACATCGATCTCTTGTTTGTATTCGAGCTCGAAACAGACCTGGCCGGCATAAAGGATCCGATGTCGGAGTGCTTGCGCGCGCTCTGGGATTCGGGATTGCGCGTGAGCCACTCGGTTCGAACTATCGCCGAATGTTGCCGGCTAAACGAGCAGAATACAGAGCTTCACGTCAGCCTTCTCGATATCCGTTTCTTGTGCGGAGACCGCGAGATCTTTGCCATGCTCTCGGGCAAACTGCCCGATTTCTTCCGCCGCTATGCAAACAACATTACGCGCCGGCTGGCAGAGCTAGCGCGGCAACGGCATTCCAAATTCAACCGCACCGTTTATCATCTGGAGCCGAATATCAAAGAGGCGCCTGGCGGAATCAGAGACATCCATCTGCTGCGCTGGTTGGCGCAGCTTACACCGCAGCACCAGGTCATACAGGAATCATTGAAGGACCTCGCCGGCGCACTGCGATTCTTGTTTGCTCTGCGGTGTGGACTCCATTTCGAAACGAATCGCGATAACAATCTGCTGACATTCGAATTGCAGGACCGGTTGGCGCTGCTACTGCCGGACGCGCCGCTTACGCCGGAAGAATGGATGCGCATCTACTACCAGCATGCGCGCCAAATATTCCAGCCCGCATTACAGGCGCTCGATTTGGTGGAAAGCCACGACCCGTCGCTGCTGCGACAGTTCCGCGATTGGCGATCTCGTCTGTCGACACCGGAATTTACGGTGTCACGGGACCGTGTGTTCCTCAGAAATCCGGCAGAGACGCTCAACTCCGCGCATTCCGTTTTTCGGATTTTCGTATTCGTCGCTCGGCATGGAATCAAGCTCTCCTGGGACGCACACCGACGCTTACGCGCGGGACGGGAACGATTCGTGGCGGCGTTCCTAGACCAACCGCTCGACGCTGCACTCTGGAGCGAACTGCTGTCGCAGCCGTACTCGGGACTTGCGCTCCGTGAGATGCAGGAGGCGGATCTGCTCGCGGTAGCCATTCCTGAATGGCGCTCGATCGACAGCCTCGTCGTGCGCGATTTTTACCACCGCTACACGGTGGACGAGCACACCTTCGTCGCCGTCGAGACGATTGACAATCTGCTGGCAGGCAAGCCGGGAACTCCTTCGCGATTCCATGAATTGGCGCTCGAAGACGATGATCAAGCCGTTCTCCGATTCGCTATCGTGTTGCACGACATCGGCAAAGGCACGAATCCAGGAGATCACGTTCGCGGTTCGCTCGAGGCCGCGGCGAAAATAATGGAACGTCTCGACGTGCCCGCGCCCAAGCAGGATGCCGTGAAGTTCCTCATCGAGCATCACCTCGACCTCTCTCTTGTGATGAACAGTCGCGATCTCGAAGACCCGGCGACAGCACGCTTTCTTACCTCTCGAGTGGGGACACAGGAGCGTCTCCGGCAGCTGACTCTATTGACGTACGCCGACATCAGCGCCGTGAACCCGACGGCGATGAGTCCCTGGAGGTTGGAACAACTGTGGCGCGTGTATTCGCTCGGATTAGAGCAGCTGACGCGCGAGCTGGCAACACACCGTATCCACAATCTTCCGATCACTGAACCCGGGGCTCCCCCCGAGCTGGCTTCGTTCCTTGAAGGTTTGCCCGTGCGCTACCTGCGCACGCATACCAGGGAGGAGATTCAGCGGCATCATGACCTGCAGGAAATCGCCGCTCGGGAAGGTATCGCCGTCGAAGTAGTTCGGCAGCCCGGTGCATATCTCATCACCGTAATGGCCCAAGACCAGCCGGGCCTGTTCGCACTGATTTGCGGCGCGCTTGCAAGCTTTGGAATGAACATCGTCAAAGCCGAGGCGTTTGCCAACGCAACTGGGTGTGTCGTGGATGCCTTCCGATTTACCGATCCACTCCGCACGCTCGAGCTCAACCCCGGCGAAATCGAACGCCTCAGGTGGACCGTCGAGTGCGTCGTGCGCGGGTCAATCGAAGTCCGCGACCTGCTGAAGCGTCGCCGACCGGCTCGCTTGCCGAGCACGGGAGCGAAAATAGTTCCCCGCCTGAGATTCGATGACGAAGCTTCGGATCGATCGACTCTGATCGATTTCGTCGGCGAAGATCGGCCAGGACTGCTCTACGATCTTGCCAGCGTTCTCAGCGCAAATGGATGCAACATCGAGGTGGTCATGATCGACACGGAAGCGCATAAAGCAATAGACGTGTTTTACGTCACAAAAAATGGCGAGAAGCTCGACGAGCGCACACAAGACGAGTTGAAGGACAAACTAACAAATGCGGCGCTTAGCAGTTAGTATGCCGGTTGAGTATAATCGAAAAGTCGGCGTAAGTAGGTCTCATGCACATCCTCCTAGAGGGCAGCATTATTATTCGCGTGGCTCTTAGTGGCCCCGCCTGAGACCTCGTAAGCCGAAACACTTTTGGAGGCCATCGGCGGGAGATGCTAGCCGGTGGCCTTTTGCTTTCAGGTACGCAGTTCAACAGCGAATGTAATTATGAGGATCTTCACCTTCGATACCACTCTCCGGGACGGCACCCAAGGCGAGGCCGTGTCCTTCTCTGTCGATGACAAGCTGATGATCGCCTACAAGCTGGATGAGTTGGGCATCGACTATATCGAGGGCGGCTGGCCGGGATCGAATCCGAAGGATAGGGAGTTCTTTGCACGCGCCAAGGACATTAGCCTCAAACACGCCAAGCTTACGGCTTTCGGCGCAACTCGCTTTGCGAAGAATTCAGTTGAGGTTGATAGCAATGTGCGGGAGTTACTTGCCGCTGAGACGCCGGTTGTGTCGATCTTCGGAAAAACGTGGGATTTCCACGTTCACCGCGCGCTTGGCATCACGGAAGAAGAGAACCTTCGCTTGATCTCCGATACCGTCGCATATCTGAAGGCACATGGGCGCGAAGTCGTGTACGACGCGGAGCATTTCTTCGATGGCTACAACGCCAATCCAAGCTTTGCCCTATGCACACTCGAAGCGGCGAAAACCGCTGGAGCAGACGTATTGTGCCTGTGCGATACGAACGGCGGCACGCTGCCAATGTCGATGGCCGAAATCGTCCAGGAGGTTCGGAAGCGATTCGACGGCGTGATCGGAATCCACACCCATAACGATTCGGACGTTGCTGTTGCGAATACGCTCGTTGCCGTTCAAGCGGGCGCCACGCACGTTCAAGGCTGTGTGAATGGTTACGGCGAGCGGACCGGTAACGCAAACCTGTGCTCCATCATCGCCAATCTCGAGCTGAAGCTCGGGCATACGACGATCGGCCGCGACAACCTCAGGAATCTGACAGCCGTCGCCCGATTCATAGCGGAGCTGGCGAACCTGCAGCTTCGGCGCGAGCAGCCGTTTGTGGGTTCGAGCGCCTTCGCACACAAAGGCGGCATTCACGTCAGCGCCGTGTTGAAGCATTCTTCCACCTACGAGCACATTGAGCCCGAAACGGTCGGGAACCGCCAGCGCGTCCTTCTGAGCGACCTGTCAGGCCGTAGTAACGTCACTTACAAGCTTCGCCAAATGAACCTCGGCGAGCAACTGAACGATACCGCACGCCGCGCTCTGCTCGAGCGGATCAAGCACATGGAATATCAAGGCTACGATTTCGAAGCCGCCGAGGGGACATTCGAGCTGCTGGTGCGCGAGGCGGC
>JAFAQG010000579.1 GCA_019246575.1 Acidobacteriaceae bacterium | reverse complement strand
TCGCTCGATGATGCCTTTACTTAGATGAACCGCGCCTGCCGCATGGGCCGCCTCCCACTCATGGTTTTCGCGGACATCCACTAACTGCCCGGCTTCGCCGGCCGCGACCATGCGCTTGTACTCCTCGATATTTACCTCGCGGATACGCCTTTTCGCGTCGTGAACGATGGCGAGGAACCCTGGACTGTGATGTTTAACCGAAGTGCTCATGCTCTCTGCTTACTGTATTCGTTCGATTTTTGCCCCGACGTTTGCCAGCTTTTGTTCAATTCGTTCGTATCCGCGATCCATGTGATAGACACGATCCACGGTCGTATCGCCCTGCGCGATCAGTGCCGCTAGCAGGAGAGACGCACTAGCTCGCAGGTCCGACGCAATTACCTGCGCTCCCGTCAGCTGTCCCTCACCGGCGATAATTGCTTGCCGTCCTTCGATTCGGATATTGGCGCCCATGCGCGCGAGTTCCTGAGTATGCATAAACCGGTTCTCGAAAATTGTCTCGGTGATAAAGCTGATGCCTTGCGCGACGGTCATCCAGGCCATGTACTGCGCCTGCAGATCGGTCGCGAACCCGGGATACTCTTCAGTGGTCACGTCGACCGCTTTAGGCCGACCCGAGAACCGCACGCGAATCGCATCGCTTGCCAGCTCTTCCATTTCCGCGCCGGCCTTCTGCATCTTCACAATGAGCGCAGCGATGTGCTCCGGATTGCAGGGTGTGACCAGAATGTCCCCTTGAGAAATCGCGCCAGCCAGCAAAAAAGTTCCGGCTTCGATACGGTCCGGGATGATCGTGTGCTCGGCTCCGTGCAGCCGCTCCACCCCCTCCACACGAATGATCGATGTTCCCGCACCTTCAATCTTTGCGCCCATTGCGATCAGCAGCTCGGCCAAATCCTTCACTTCGGGTTCGCGCGCCGCATTTCGGATAACGGTTTCTCCCTTGGCCAGCACGGCCGCCATCAGCACATCCTCGGTGCCCGTGACCGTAATTCGATCGAAGAGAATTTCAGCGCCCTTTAGTCCGCGCGGCGCTACAGCTTCGACATAGCCATGTTCCTGCCGAACCTCGGCGCCCAACCTCTCGAGCCCCGTCATGTGCAGATTTATGGGCCGCGCGCCGATGGCGCAGCCCCCGGGTAAGGACACGCGCGCGCGTCCACAGCGCGCCACCAGCGGACCCAGCACCAGGCTCGAGGCCCGCATGGTCTTGACCAAGTCATACGGCGCCTCCGGCCGGCGAATTTCGTGCGGACGGATGACTACTCGCCCGCGCTGGAAGTGCACTCCCGCTCCAATATGCCGCAGCAGATCGAGCATAGTGCGGATGTCGCGGACGGCGGGCACTCGGTCGAGTATCACTTCTTCGCCGGTCAGGAGCGAGGCGGCCAATGCGGGCAACGCCGCGTTTTTCGAACCGCTGACGGCAATGCTTCCCTGAAGCGGCGTCCCGCCCTGAATGACGAAGCTATCCACGCCGGCTTTCCGGATGACAGGCGACAAGATCGCCCGTCCCACGAAGCGCCAAAGCGATCCGTCCGCCAGCCGCGGTCAGCAGTTGCTCGGCCTCGCTGCGCGTGACATTTCTTTTCGCCATCACGATGGCCGTGCGCACGCATCGGCCGCTCTGCTCCAGCAGCTCCGACGCGCGTTCGAAAGAAACGCCTGCCGCCTCCTGAATGATTCTGCGTGCCCGATCTTCCAATTTCCGATTGGAGGGCTGAACGTTCACCATCAGATTGCCGTACACGTATCCCAGCTTGATCATCGCGGCTGTGCTGATCATGTTCAGAACCATCTTGGTGGCGGTTCCCGCGCGCAAACGAGTGGACCCAGTCAGGATCTCGGGGCCAACTAAGAGCTGAATCGGGAAATGGACTGCGCGGGAGAGCTCCGACTGGGGCGTACAACTGATGCCGCAGGTCACAGCGCCTATACTGCGCGCTTGGGCGACCGCACCCAACACGTACGGCGTGCGGCCACTCGCCGATATTCCGACCAGGACGTCGCGAGGGCCGAAGCCATCAGCGACCAAATCGCGGATGCCCGCTTCCGGATCGTCCTCGATGTCCGCGGCGGAGCGCCGGAGCGCCCGATCTCCTCCGGCAATGATCGCGCGAACCAGTGTGGGCGGTGTATTAAACGTCGGAGGACATTCCGCGGCGTCGAGCACCCCCAGCCGGCCGCTGGTGCCAGCGCCGATGTAGACCAGCGCGCCG
>JAFAQG010000286.1 GCA_019246575.1 Acidobacteriaceae bacterium | reverse complement strand
GATTGCGCGCTATACTGCTCCGGCAGGGCTATGCACTGTAGCCGGAAAGGCATTCCGATGTTCGTACAAGTGATTCATAATATCTCCGACAAATCTGCTTGGGCGCAGCGCCTGGCGGACTTTGAAAAGCAGGGGCCTCCCACGGAGCTTACACTGCACTGCAGCGGTACTTCCACAGACGGCACAAAGGCTTTCTGCCTTTGGGAAGCTCAATCACAAGAGGCATTGTCGTCGTTCTTGGATGAGGCCACTGCCGGCGTGGCTCAAAACACGTACTACGCGATCGATGAAAATGCGCCCGCAACGAGCCTTCCGCGCAGCGCTGCAGCCGGATAGCGAGTTCTCCGCGTTCGCACTGAGGCCGCCATGATCAGCGGGTTCGAGCGTGTTTTCGAGCGCGAATCATCAGTTCAGCCGGGTAGTCGCGTGCCCAACTGAGCGGCGCGAAGCCGTCGAATGTTGTGGTCGAATCGGCTTGCGGACGAGGCTCGAGTAGTGCCTCGAGCGCGAAGCCGTTCGTGTGCAGAAGAGCCACGTAAGTTGCGATGGGCCTGACGAAGTTCACGCTGGCGTCGGTCGGGTCTTCGATGCGTCCCAACGTATGGTAAGGATGCTGTAGCGATGTGCTGACCGCGCCGGCGGCGTCGTCCCAGCACGCGGCGTGCATAGGATGCTCGACGCTGAACGCAAGGATGCCATTTGCTCGGAGAATCCGCGCAACTTCCGGTATCGTGATCTGCGGGTCCGCAAACGACATCGCTCCGTGATCGCAGAACACCACGTCGAAGGCGGCATCTTCGAATGGTGTCCGCTCCGCGGGTGCGTGCACAGTGCGAACGTCGACGTTTGCTGTTGTAATAGCCGAGCGCGCGTGGCCGAGCTGCCGCTCGGAATTATCCAGCGCCGTCACGCGGGCGCCGCGCCGCGCAAGGGCGATGGACCACTGCGCGCCGCCGCAGCCGTACTCGAGGACATCTCGACCCGCGACCTCGCCGAGCAACTGCAGGTCGCTCTCGGGAAGTGACCAGACGCCCCACGCCTCGGCATTCCGCGCGAGTTGTTGTCCGTGCCTTGCCTGGTATGCGTCGCTAGAGGCGTTCCACGCGCTCCGGTTCCGCTCGAAGTCAGCAGGTTTCGTATCCACGCGGAAATGGTTACTGCCGACGCGGCAGTGTCCCCGTTGCCAGCACCCGCCTGCCGTGTCGAAACGGCGGCCCGTCGTTCGACGTCTGGGCGCAGGGGTATTCGCCCCGAGCGTCCGCTGAAGGGAGAAGATCATGCGTCGACTCGTGCTGCAGATGAGCATGTCTCTTGATGGCGATGTAGCTAGTAGGTCCGGTTTAGAGTGGGAACTGCCTGACGAGCATCCCGACGTCGCCGCTTGGAAAGTCGCCAAGCTCCGGCACGCCGGCACGCATATTATGGGACGAGTAACATATGAGGAAATGGCTGCCTATTGGCCCACAGCCACCGGTATTTACGCAGGACCGATGAATGACGTCCCCAAAGTGGTATTTTCCACGAGCCTGACGGCGGCTCTCTGGGACAAAACCAGTATCGCTCGTGGCGAGCTTGCGCGAGAGGTAACTGCACTGAAGCAGCAGCCGGGCGGTGAGATTGTTGCCCACGGCGGCGCCACGTTTGTCCAAGCACTCTCAAGGTCTCGCCTGATAGATGAATATCGCTTGGTGATTCGCCCAGTTGCTCTTGGGGACGGCCTTCGCTTGTTCGCGGATCTCCCGGCACCCATGCCTTTGCGGCTTATCGAGGCACATTCATACCGTGATGGCACGGCGATACATGTCTATGAGCCTGCGCCGGCCGCATGACCGCTGATCAGAAGCCGCCACCCCGAGCTTCCCGTATGATTTCACGCGCCGCACTGCGATAGCTCTCGACCGTCATGCGGCACGCCCTTAAACCGTCTACTTTCGTTGTCAACGATAACGATGCGCGGTAGAAAGAGTTCTCGATGAAGGCGATCTTACTACGATGTAACAAACTGGCGCTCTTCCGAATTGCCGAACGCGCTTAATCAAAATCCGTAGCGGGGCTCCGAGCGTCACCGACGATACCGATGCATCGCTGTATTGACCGTGCTGCTTCCGTCAGTAGAAGAACTGTTGCAGTGATTGAATCCGGGGCCCAAGACCCAGCCCATGCGCTTTGCCGGATTGAGCGCCGCCGGCGGCTCAGAGATGAAGAAGTTGAAGCCTGGGATGGCTTCGATGAAGTTTCCGCTTTCGTCGTAGACGTCGATCGCGCTACCTTGGCTGCAATAGTACTGTTGGTTCACGAGAAAGAGTT
>JAFAQG010000972.1 GCA_019246575.1 Acidobacteriaceae bacterium | reverse complement strand
GACGACCTGGTTCATCTCTGCGAGGCATTCTTCGACGATTCCGGTCTCGCGTTGTGCGAGCGTCCACTTCTTGGCTTCGACGGCCTCGCGGATGCCGGGCAGCGTTTTCGCGCCGTAACCGGTGTAAACGCCCGGCGCATAGATCTGATGCTTGTACCAGGGGCGATCGGGGAGGCCTTCGGGGCGTGTGAGCACGCGCTCCGTTCGAACGAGGAGTTGATTTAGCGCCCGCAGGCGGCCCGCGTCGAGAGAGGTCTTCGATGTGGCGGCTGCGAGCAGGGTGTCGTATTTCTGTCCGTTGTCGCGAAGAGTGTCCAATTGTTTCCGTAAGCCCCCGAGCTCGAGTTTGTGGCCGCCTTTCTCTGCTTCCTTTTGAATCTCGTCGACGTACCCGGTAAGTGTCGCTGCGAAACGGCCAAATTCGAACGGCAAAATCGACGCATCTGCTAACCGAAGCAGTGCGGTTGCGGTGTATTGAGACAGAGCTTTGCCGTCCACCTGTTTCGTGTCGGAGAAATGCGTGTACCAATAAATGGAATCGTAGATCGAGTGGTAGATGCCGCTCTGAGTAACACCGCTGAATCCGTCGTTGAGGCTTGCGACGCCGAGGTAATCGAGAAAGCCCTGATAATCGGAGCCCGCACCCAGAGCCGAAATGGTGAAGGTCTTATCCGTCCTCGGAGGCGGTGTTTCTTCGGGTTCGTCCGGCGGCGGATGATGCAGCGCATACTCGGCTAGAGATACGTTCGCATCCGGCTGTGCAACAGAGCTTGCGACCTCGGTCGCGAATTCTTCGAGAGTGTGAGAGCCGGCGACGTGGAGCCAACCATAGGCGGTGTTGTCGGAGTTGATGTAGGCAATGGCTTGTTCGCGCAGCTCGTCCTGATGCTTCTCGACCCACTCGGTTGAGCCGAGCAGGCCGAACTCTTCTCCGTCCCAAAAAGCGATCTTGATCGTTCGCTGAGGTTTCCAGCCAGTCTTGGTCAGGGTGGCGAGCGAGCGCGCAGTCTCAAGCAAGGCGGCGGCGCCAGAGGTCGGGTCATCGGCGCCGTTGACCCAGGCGTCGTGGTGATTCCCGGCGATGACCCAGCCGTCCTGTTGGTGCGAACCGGGAATGGTGGCGATGACGTCGTAGAGCGGCTTTGTGGTCCAGTCAAAGTCGGTCTTAATGTGTACGCGAGTCGCACCCGGGCCGGCATGGTAGGTGAACGCCAGAGCGCCACGCCACTCACGAGGCACAAGCGGGCCGGTCAGCTGTTCGAGTATGGGCTGGGCATCGGCATACGAAATGGGAAGCACAGGAATTTTCATCAGCGTGGTTGCTTGCGAGATCGGCAGGCGCCGCGAGCCTTTCTCCGAAGCCCAACCGGGAGAGAGTGGATCGCCGGGATAGATGACCATGTCCAACACGCTTCCGCGTTGCACGCCCTCCGGCGGGCGCATGGGGCCTCTCGGATACACGTCGCCGCCGAAATAGCCGTCCTCCCGGGGATCGGAGTAGATGAGGCAAGCGATTGCGCCGTGTTCGGCGGCTAGTTTCGGCTTCAGGCCGCGCCAGCTCTTGCCATAGCGCGTGATAACGATCTTGCCTTTGACGTCGACGCCCTTTTTCATGAGCCAATCGTAGTCCTCTGGTAGGCCAAAGTTTGCGTACACGACCTCGCCGGTCACGTCGCCGGTGCCCGAATAGGCGTTGTAGGTGGGGATCTGGTTGGGCTGATTGCTGGTAGGGTCTTGGGAGACGGGCGGTTCTTTCAGTGCCGCTGTGAATGGCTTTGGGCCCAAGACTTCGAGCTGCCGTACTGTCGGATAGGGCATCAGGGCTTCGAACTCCTCGATGTGTGCATCAAGGCCCCATTCCTTGAGCATGCTCAGGATATGCTCGGCCACGGCCTTGGACCGGGGCGATCCAGCGAGGTGCGGCTCGGCGGCGACGAAATTGAGGTACTCCCGCAGATGAGTGGTATCGGGGGCCGCCCGTACACGATCTTCGAGGCCCTGCTGCCCGGCCACGTCTTTGGCCAGGAATCCACGGATGCTTGAAGTTTGCGGCGAAGCCGGAAAGGCGAGAGCAGCGC
>JAFAQG010000699.1 GCA_019246575.1 Acidobacteriaceae bacterium | reverse complement strand
CGATCAGGGAACCATCGTCTCACTCAACGGCGGCCAGAGCTGGAGCTCCTGGTACAACCAGCCGACCGCGCAGTTCTATCACGTCATCACCGACAATCGCTTTCCGTACTGGGTCTATGGCGGCCAGCAGGAGAGTGGATCCGTGGGTATCGAAAGCCGAAGCGACGACGGCTCCATCAGCTTTCGGAACTGGCATCCCGTCGGCGCGGAAGAATACGGTTACATTGCACCGGACCCGCTGCATCCGGACCTTATTTATGGCGGCAAAGCGTCGCGCTTCAACTGGGTTACGGGCGATGTGCAGGATATCGGTCCCCAGCTGTTGCACGGCAAATATCGGTTCGTGCGCACCATGCCCCTACTGTTTTCGCCAGTCGCCCCGCACATTCTGTATCTCGGCTCAAACGTGCTTTTCAAAACCACAAACGGCGGCACAAGCTGGCAGATCATAAGCCCTGATCTGACCCGCGAGCACTGGGCGATGCCGTCCGTTATCGAGCCGTTCGAATCCCAGGATCCGGAAAAAGGTCAACATCGCGGCGTCATCTATGCACTAGCACCCTCGCCCGAAGACGTGAATCTGATCTGGGCGGGCACCGACGACGGGCTTATTCATCTCACACATGACGGCGGAGCTCATTGGCAAAACGTCACACCCCCCGAGCTGACGCCCTGGAGCAAAGTTTCGCAGGTGGACGCGTCGCATTTCGATACGCGCACCGTATACGCGGCTATCAACAGATTCCGTCTCGACGATTTGCGACCCCATGCCTACCGCACCCACGACAGCGGTAAGACGTGGAAAGAGATTGTGAACGGTCTTCCCGACCGCGCCGTCGTAAACGCCGTACGTGAAGATCCGCAGCGTCAAGGCCTGTTGTTTGCGGCAACCGAGATCGGCGTCTTCGTTTCATTCGATGACGGCGATAACTGGCAGGCGCTGCAGCTGAATCTGCCAGTCACTTCCGTTCGCGATCTGGTGATTCACGATACCGACCTCGTCATCGGAACGCATGGGCGCTCGTTCTGGATTCTCGACGACATCACGCCTCTACGTCAGATGACGCCGGAGTTCGCACAGGCGAAAGCGCATCTGTTCGCGCCGGAACGCGCAATTCGCTGGCGATGGAGCCGCAACACGGATACGCCGCTGCCGCCCGAAGTGCCTGTAGGGCAGAACCCGCCCGACGGCGCAATCCTTCATTACAGCCTCGGAGAAGAGACCGCGCCGGTTACGATCGAGATTTTCGATTCCACGAACAAGCTCGTCCGTCGCTACTCGAGCGAGGACAAACCGCCGGTGACCGAAGAGCAGCTTGAAAAGCAACTGGATGTCCCCACGTACTGGGTCAGGCCGTGGCAAGCTCTTTCGACCAGACGCGGATTTCACCGCTTCGTCTGGGATCTCCGATACGAACCCCCGAAGGCGATTCGTCACGAATATCCGATTGCGGCGATCTATCGCGATACACCGCGCGACCCTCGCGGAGCCCTCGTTCTGCCCGGAAGGTATACGCTCAAGCTGACGGCCGGCGGCCGCATTCATTCTCAGGCCCTGACCGTCATCCTGGACCCGCGCATCAAGACACCTATCTCCGGCCTCCAACAGCAGGTCACGCTGTTACTTGATCTGAGCGCTCTGATGCGGCAGGATTACGACGCACTTGCGGAAGTGCGTGGAGTCGGGCGGGATCCGCATCTCGCGGCCGATCTGAAAAAATCCGTCGAGACGTTCGATCACCGCTTCACGGAGTTGAATCGCGATCTCGCGCATGTCTACGGCGTGATCGAGGGCTCCGACAACGCACCCACAACGCAAGCCGCGGCTGCGGTCGCGGACCTCAAAAAAGAATCCCAAGAAAGGCTCGGCGAGTGGGCGAAATTGAAACGCGAGAAGTTGGGCAACTTTGCTATACGACCGCTACCCGACTCCGAGATGGAAAGCTCTCAATCGAGCGATAAGGACCGGGATGAGCCTTGATCGTCAGCTCCGGTCTCGGGCGTGAGCACTGCTTTGACGTATTCGCCGCGCTCCATCTTCTCGAAGCAATCGAGCCAGTTCGGAAGATCCGAGACGCAACTGATCATCGGGTCGGGCGCGATCTGCCCTGAGACAATCATCGAGATCACGCGTCCCCATACGGGCCAGTTGTGCGAAAAGCTGCCCGATAGTGTGATGTTCTTCTGAACCAGCGGGTCCATGCTGAACTGCAACGGCTGCGGTCCCCAACCTACTTTGATGATCTGCCCACCGGGTCGGACAGTTTGAAGAGCAGTTTGTAAAGTGACCGAGTGACCGGACGCGTCGATTGCAACATCGACACCGAGCCCGTCGCCGACTCCCGCGATGTACTCGGCGACCCCGCCTTCGAGAGTAGACGTCGCGCCAAGCTGTTGCGCAACCCGCAGACGTAAGTGATCGCTCGGCAGGCCGGCAACGATAACGGACCCGGCACCGCCGAGCTTCGCCATGTGCGCGCACAGCAGACCGATCGGTCCCGGACCTAAGACCAGAACCGCGTCGCCCGGGCGGACACGCCCGTTAATACACACCGCATTGTATGCCACACAACAAGGTTCCGTCAGTGCCGCTTTATGAAACGGCAGAGCCGCGGGAATGCGATGCAGACAGCGCTCGGGAACGCGAACGTATTCGGCCATCGCGCCGTCGACTCCATATCCAAAGCCGCGCCGGGACGGATCGAGATTGTAAAGACCGCTGCGACTCAGAGGAGACGATTCGTCGATAACCGCGGCCGTCTCGCTCACGACGCGATCGCCTTCCTGAAAGTTCGTCACGCGAGCGCCTGTCTTCGCAATGGTACCGGCAAATTCATGGCCCAGAATACACGGATAGTTCACGTGCCAGCTGTGCGAGCCGCGCCACTGATGGATGTCGCTGCCGCAGACACTGACGCCGCCAACACGTAACAGCACATCCCGCTCGCCGATTTCGGGCACCGCCACCTCGCGCAACTCGACAGAAAGCGGTTCGCGTGCGTAGTTCACAACGGCGGGCATGGTTCCGCTCATGGAATCGCCTCACGCCCGATCTTCACATCGCCGTACGCGTGAACCTTTTGGCAGATCAGCCGCAACGTTCCCTCCAGGTCGCCTGTTTGTGTACGGAACGCGTGCTCCTGGACCGCGAGTGGGGCGCCGATCACAACCAGCGGCGCGCCATAACGAGGCGCGTCCGTCGCCTGCTCGAGCGTCAACCCGCCGACCGCTTGCACCGGAACGGAAACAGCAGCGACAACTTCGCGTAAGCGATGGAGCGGAGATGGTGCAGGGGAGCCGCGCTCGCGACGCAAGGTGCGCATATCGTATCCGATGTGATGGATGATGTAATCGCAGCCGAGGTCTTCCAGTTTTCTCGCACCTGCGACAGCGTCGGGCATCGCCATATTGTCGCCCATGACTTTGACCCCGAAATCGTGCCCCGCCTTCACTACTAACTCGATAGTCTCTTCGTGCGCCTGCCCCATGACGACCACCATCGAGGCCCCTGCTTTGGCCATCAACTCGGCTTCGAGATAACCGCCGTCCATCGTTTTCAGATCGGCCACGATCGGCGTGTCCGGGTACCGCGACCGCAGCTCGCGCACGCCGCGCATCCCTTCGGCAATGATCAGCGGAGTGCCAACCTCGAGCCAGTCGACTCCGGCGCGCAGCGCTGTTTCAGCCGTCTGCCGTGCCTCCTCAAGATCGACCAGATCGAGCGAAATCTGGACGGTTGCCTGCACCTTACGGCTGTATTGTAGCCCCCGTAAGGCGGATATCTCGGGACGACGAACCGACCATGATCTGATAGGTGCCCGCCGCAACCGTCCACGCGTGACTTGTGGTATCCCAATACGAGAGCGCCCGCTGATCGAGAACGAAGTGAACGTGTCCGGTCGCGCCCGCGTCTAACTGCACCTTCTGAAAACCCTTGAGTTGCTTCGGCGGCTGCGGCACATCGTCGGTTGCAGGAATGCCGATATAGAGTTGTGCGATTTCCGCGCCGCTGCGATCGCCTGTATTCGTCAGGTCGAAATCGACGTTGATGGTCTGATCGTCATTCGGCGTGATGACGAGGTTTTCGTAATCGAAGCTCGTATATGACAGGCCGTGCCCGAAAGCGAATAACGGCTGAATGCCGTGAGCATCGTAATGGCGATACCCGACAA
>JAFAQG010000691.1 GCA_019246575.1 Acidobacteriaceae bacterium | reverse complement strand
TCTGCCTTTTCTTATGGTTCCTGGCACCGCACGCGCCGTTCTATCGGGCGCGGCGGCACGCGGACCTGTATAATGGCGTCCCGATTCCCAAGCCCAAGACCTTCGATGACGATCTCCGCGGTTATCCTGGAAAGCCGCGCGCGTTCTCAAAGGGTATGAGCAAGTTTGTCACGGGCGGGTACGGCAGCGACGACCCACGCTCGCTCGAAGAACTTGTGAAGGACCATTACGCGGGCGTTGTCGCTACCGACGACAACGCCGGAAAAATCATGGGCGCGCTGCAGCACATGGGCGCTCTCGACGAGACAGCAATCCTATTTAGCTCCGATCACGGTTTTTTCCTCGGCGAGTGGGGGCTGTACAACAAGATGCTGATGCACGAGCCCTCGATTCGCGTGCCTCTAGCGCTGCGCTACCCGCGCCTGATTAAGCCTGGGTCGGTTTGCGACAAGATGGCGCTGAACCTGGATATCGCGCCCACGATGCTCGAGCTCGCTGGAGTGAAGCACCCGGCGCGGATCGACGGGCGCAGCCTGGTTCCGCTGCTCGAGGGCAACGACGTGCACGATTGGCGGACGGATTGGCTCTATGAATACTACGACGAACGATACGCGGCGAAAAGCCGCGGTGTGCGCACCGGGAAATACAAATTGATTCATTACTGGGAAGCGCCCGAGGAATTCGAATTTTACGATCTCGAAGCCGATCCCGGCGAGCTGAACAATTTGTACGGAGATCCAGGGCATGCGACAACCGTCAGCCAGCTGAAATCGCGCATCCTACAACTCATCGCCGAAACTGCTTGAAGAAACCGATGCAAATACATCCCGGAATAAATATGGAGTTCATTCGCTGCGAGGACAAGCCTTTCGACGAAGGCGTGCGCCGCGCGGCGGAGATCGGCTATCGATTCGTCGAACCGATGGTTCATAACGGCAGAGAACTGCTGAGCGAGGCTGGCTACTTCCATTCCTTCTCCATGGACAACGATCCTCTCGAGATGAAGGACATCCTCGAGCATTATGGCGTGCAAGCCTCCGGGCTCAGCGCGCATTGTCCGCTGATGCGCCCCGAGATCAGCGTTCCCTACCTGGAGAAGGCCATCCGGTTCGCGGGCGCAATTGGTGCGAAGGTAGTCAACACCGACGAGGGAATCCGCCCGCTTTGGCTCGATGACCAAGAGTGCTTCCACGTCATGCGCTACACGCTGAAGAAGGCGCTGCAAGTGGCCGAGCGCTATGGCGTGTCGATCGGCATCGAGCCTCACCAAAGCATCACGAAGAAAACCGATGGGCTGCTTCGTATTGCCACTTTGGTCGAGTCCGATTATCTTCGGGTGAACTACGACACGGGAAACGCGCTTCTTGGCGGCGAAGATCCGTACGCGGGGCTCGAGGCGGTGCTGCCTTTGCTGGTGCATGTTCATGCTAAAGACATATCGATGCGGCAGGTCGAGGACGAGAGGGGAAAAGTTACCGGCACGCCAGTCGGGTGCGCGTGCGGCGAGGGCGTCATCGATTGGGGACGCATCCTCGGCATCCTGCGCGAGGCGAACTGGAGCGGGGTGCTTTCGGTCGAGTGCGGGACACCGAAAGAAGCCGAAGCCAGCCTAAAACATCTCGGAGAACACTTGAAGCTGCGAGCCGCCGCAGAAGCGCCAGCCCGATGATCAACGTGAAATATACAATTCACGCGGCAGCGGTCGCAATGATCTGGGGCGGCTGCTGCGCGTTTCCGGTAAGTCTCGGAGCGGCGGAAGCGTTCACGTGGGCAGTGGACAACTCGTCTGTTTCTCTTCTCAATGCCGGCAAACCGGTATGGCAGTTTCAGTACGGCGCGAGTCTTCCGAAGCCGATGTTTCATCCCCTCGCGCTGCCAGACGGAACGGTCCTCACGTGGGATAGACCGCTGGATCATCCCTGGCATCACGCGCTCTGGTTTTCCTGGAAATATCTGAACCGCGCGAACTATTGGGAAGAGGGCCGGGGCATCAAGACGGAAGCGGCGGGATTTACCGAGTGGCGAAACGTTTCCGTGAAGCGCGGCGAGGGTTTCAGTGCATTAATCGGCATGGAGCTCGCGTACCACGAACCGGGCCGGCCGCCGGTGCTGACCGAAGTCCGGGAGATCAGGGTCTCCACGCCGAAACAGGGCCACTATCACCTCGACTGGACGATGACTTTCATCGCGCAGGATGAGGATGTCGATTTGAACCGCACTCCGATTGTCGGTCAGGAGAATGGCGAGCCCTTTGGCGGATACGCAGGCCTTTCCGTCCGGTTCGCGCGGGATTTCGGCGACTGGCAACAAGTTTCAACTAAGGGTCGAATACAGCTAGACCCCTCCGTGCCGTTTCATGCGGAAGCAGGCGCGGACGGGATCGATTTCAGCGGAGCGATTGCGGGCCAGGAAGCCGGAATCGCGCTCCTCGACTGTCCCACGAATCTGAATGCGCCCACGCCCTGGTACACCGTAATGAATCCGCAGAAGCATTTCGGCTTCGTGCAGGCGGCTGTGATCTACTATCGGCCCTACGTGTTGAAAGCGCGGCAATCCGTCACGCTTCGATACCGGGTGGTAGTGCACGCAGGGCGTTGGAGCGCAGAGGAGTTGCGGAGCGCACGAAAGAAATATTTGAAGGAGGTTGAAAAAACCAAATGAATAGTGGCACGAGCAGGCGAAGTTTTCTCCGCAGTGCATCGGCGGCAGTTGCCGCTGCACCGTTGCCGCAGGGATCGTTCCCCGCGGGAGAGACGTTGGGGTTACCGCCGGGGTTGAGTGTGCCGGGACCGTTGTCGCCGCAGGCGCTGCCGGGATTATGGGATTGGGATTGCTCGGCGGGAGTGTGTGTGCCGGGCTTGGGCATTCTGAACGCTCGGCCTGGCTGGCTGAACAACATCACTTCGGTTTTCGGTTACGACCAGAACGTGCCGCTCCAGTCGTGTTTCGGCGACGTGTTCCTTAAGTCGGCCCTGAACAATTTGAACCCTTTCAAACCGAGTTTGCCGGATATCACAACAGGCGGACTCACGACCCTGAGCGCGGTCAAATAAACCGGGCACTCAAATATGCTGTAACAACGCCCAGTCGAACTTTCGGAAGGCCAAACCTTCTGTATCCACTTAAGTCAAGTACTTTTCGCGGGCTACTCAATAGCTCGAA
>JAFAQG010000645.1 GCA_019246575.1 Acidobacteriaceae bacterium | reverse complement strand
GCCGCAATCCCGCTGAGTATGTCGCCTGACACGGGCGTCGCAATCGTCGCTTGCGGCCCATCGTCAACGCCAGGCGGCTGCACATTAACCGGCGTCAATAGGGCGTTGCGCCCTCCGGAAGTCCCGCTCCCCGATGGTTGGGCAAACGCACTCTCTGGTGAGGTAACTAGACTTATAACGACAACGTGTACTAGCAGAGTACTAAATCGTTTCACTTCTGCATTTCTCCTTTCGCAGCCGCGGATGGCCCGCGCATTCTGTCCCAGCCGCTCATTCAGCTGGCCAATGATTTCCTTGATCTGGTTATGATGCCGTATCCGGAGCCGTCATGTCTGGCGGTGTGCGCGACCTCAACGGCCACGCGACTCGAGCAGCTCACTTCTGGATGTCGAGCTACTATCCTACGCGGAGCTCTATGGCGTCAACACGAACAGAAAGCAAAAAGTACTAATGCGTTTGAAGGTCGCGTCCCGTAGGGAGTGAGAATCCGTCATCTCGGTCGGGTACCCATCAGCTTCGGACGAATATCAATTGCTCATAACCCACTTCGCCTGATCCAAGCTTCGTGGGGTACTATCGATGATCTCTACTTCCTGCAGATCGTTCGAATTCGCCGGGCGCAGTTCTTTCAGCTTACGCGCGGAAGAGAGGACATTCCGTTCCAACGACCCAACAGTCTGGTTGTAAGTAGCCACCGTCTTCCCGATCGCCTCCCCCAGGCGCGCGAAATGGTCGCTCATGGTCAGAAGACGTGTATACAGCTCGGACCCGAGGACGCGTATTTTTTCAGCTCCTTCGCTCAGTGCGTGTTGACGCCAGCCGTGTGCCACCGTTAGCAACAGCGTAATCAGCGTCGTTGGCGTGGCAATAACCACGCGCCGCTCGATGCCGGCATCCAGCAGGCCAGGCTCGTGCTCTAGCGCCGCGCTGAACAATGACTCCAGCGGCAAAAAGGCAACTACGAAATCGGGCGAGCCCGGCAGCCTCTCCCAATACGATTTCTCGCCCAGCGACTTCACGTGCGCTTTTACTTGCTGCGCATGCTCGCGAAGGTAGCGCACCCGCTGCGCTTCGTCCGGCGATTCGATTGCCCGCAAATACGCTTCGAGCGAAACCTTGGAATCCACCACCAGTTGGCAATCGTTCGGCAAACGAACGATCAGGTCCGGGCGCTGATTACTATCGCCAAACAGCGTCTTCTGTTCGCAAAAATCGCAGTACTCGAGCATGCCCGCGAGCTCCACCACCCGACGCAGCTGTATCTCGCCCCATCGGCCGCGCTGAATCGGCGAACGCAGAGCCGTCTTCAGCTCGTCCGCGGATTGACGGACTCTTTCCTGAAGCTGCGTCAGATTCTGCACCTGCGCCGTTATGCTTTCATACGCGCCCACCCGAGATAACTCGAGCTCCCGCACTTGTTCTTCAAAGCGGCGCAGTGATTGATTGACAGGCTCGACAACATTCAGCATCTGCTCGCGCGTACGGTCGAGAAACATTTGACTATTCGTTTGCAGCGCCTCGGCGGCAAGAGATCGAAATTTCTGCTCGAGCTGCTCGCGCGTTTGCGTCAGCAGCTTCAATTGAACCTCGGCAATCTCACGGTTCTTCGCACTTTCCGCTTCGAGCTGAATGGCAGACCGGCGCGCCTCATCTAATTGCGAACGCTGCTGCTCACACTGCTCGCGTGCTTCGGCGGCCATTTGCCGCCACCGCCGCCCTTCGCCTAATTCATAAACCGCAACTCCCGCCGCACATACGGCGACAATGATCAGTAAAGCAATCAAAAACGTCATTTCTTAAAACCTGTTTCGATCTTGAACTGCTCGAGCGTGTTGAACACGATTGGGCAATAGACCGCGCGGTCGGGCATGTGCCACATACGGGCCAGCAATGAACCTGTTCCCTTCACAAGATGCGGAAACAGTTCGCATGCATGAGGCCGGACATCATAAACGGAACACATATCGCCGTCGAGGAATATGCATCCGTTCTCGTTGCGCTTCAAGATGAACGTGCCTTCACTCTCCACCGTGTAATCGCGCCAAAAATCCGCTACACTCACGCGCAGATACCGCGCGAGCCGCTCCGCATCGCGCGAGGTCACCTCTGCTGTCGCAACGCGGCAACAATTTGCGCACCTCGTGCAGTCAATTGACTCTTCGGCTTCCTGCGCGATAACTTTAAGCCGCCGCTCAACAAATTTGTGCCGCTTGAGCCAAACCCTGAACCGTCCATTCTCCTCGCGCTGCTTCTCCCCAAGCCGGTTGATCTGCACTAGGTCGGTAATCATCTTTCGAGCGGCACATTAGCCGCTTGATTCCAGTATCCCAGGTAAAGTCTTGGTCCAAAACATTAAGGGTTGGATTTGTTCAACAGGTTTGCGCCCGATAATGGAAGCGTGACCGATCAACTGTTCCTCTCAATTTGGCTCGATGCCGGCGGACGCGCAGACCGTCTGCGCCGATTTGAGAAGCTGCTGCGGCTTTTCCCCTTCTCCCAGCGGGAACAGCCTCAATCGGTTGTTTCCATCCTCGCCATTGACTTGACTGAGCCTCCCCTGCTCGAGCGGCCGTTGAATGGTCCTTTTGAAATAGCCGAAGTCCTACCCATCTTCAACGAGTACAGCGGCGCTGATCTCGCGTTTGAAATCGAAAGCTGGTGGGATCTGTGGGTTTTCGAAGCGGACTGGAAGCTCCGGCCGTCACGAGTCCTGCTCTCCTGCTTCGGTCCTGAATTCGACAACGGCACAGACCGTCAATCTGGAGATCAGGAGGACTTGCGGACCGATTTTGGAATCGATACGCATTACCTTCCCATGCCCGAAATTCCAGGTAGTGCGAAGCTTACTGAGTCAAACGTCAAGAGCTTGCTGCGGCTTGTACACGAGCTCGATTCGGCGCTCGCAATCAAAAAGCGTCAGCTCCAGACAGAGTCCGGAGGAAACTTCGCGGAGCGCCTCGAAAGCGCTCTGCGATGGAGCACTCACGTTCAATGACGTGTCCGTCGCGACTCAAAACAGACCGATGGGGATGCTCCGCGAGCTGTAATACAATCCGAAGCTCAATCTGTTATCGTTTGTTCCTCCGTAGGATCCAAGCGCGCCGTAGTGAATATAGTCGTACCGCGCATTTACACCGATGTGTCGGAAAATATTGCTGGCCCAGGATACATCGAGAGCGGACGAAATCGCTGTCGTCGCAACAGCGTTGGATAGGCTGCTTAACCGCGAATAATACCCGCCGGCACTGACGTTCGACCTGCCCAGATTATACGAATACAGCCCGTTTAATCCAATATTCCGGGAAGTAAGAACGAATCCGTTGCCCGGAGTGATGCTTTCGCCGCCGCCGAAGGTAATACTTGAGCGCCGCCAGTTGCGCGATGCGAACGCCTGGAAATAAGGCAATGTCGATTTGGTGTGGTACGCCCCAACAATGTAGATCGGCGCAAGCCCGGGGAACAATTGAAACGGGAAAGCGGCGATTCCCGAAGAGTCGGCACGCGAGATGCCACCCGAAACGCCCACATTCCACCGATTTCCGAATTGGTGTGAAACAGTGAGATAGATGCTGTCGATATCCGAGGTGCCGATACCTCTCTGGAATTGATAATAGCTGCGCCCATACGTACCGCTAATAGTAGTTCGCCGGGTAATCCTGTAGAAAATTGAACCCGTTGCGTCCAGAGACGTGCTGCCTGGCAACTGCGACACGTTATACCGGGACAAATACCACGCCCCTGTGACCGCGTAACTCAGCCGCCGTGATTGCTGGTACGTCAATACAACGCTCGATGCCGCAAACTTTGTCTCATTAGCAAACGGGTTCGTCTGAATGGTGTTGGTCAAAGTTGGGTTCTGGCCGTAGTACACCCCGCCGTATAGTAGAATTCCTGCATTTTCTCCCAGAGTCAGCGTCCACCTTCTCCCCAATCTCTTGAAGTAAAGCAGCGAAAGATCTTGGTCGGTGCCGCTCGAGTAGCTTCCAGTGTAGGCCCGATACCCGCCTCTATAGCTGAGCGCCAGGTTCGCGGATGCCCACTGCCGGAAGGCGCTCACGCCCCCGCCAAGTTCCACGCCTGTGGTGTTAATTCCGCTCGTGCCCCTTTCGAATACTCCGTTCAGGAAAGCATAGTAGTTGAAAAAGTTGCGGCCGCCTTCGAACGGCGTCACCAGTGTGATCGGATTCGTGCTGGTATCTACGGGAGTGTCCGTCTGCGGCGGCAACTCCACCTGTTGAGCAAACACCGTGCTCAAGCCAAAGAAAAACACCAACGATGCAAGTAACTTCACCGACTCGAAAACCCCCGACGCTTCAGTGTGCCTTCTTTCAGGCTACCTACCAGAGTAAGGGAAACCCGCTCGATGCCTCAACAGCAGATTGGCTATTGGAGTTGAATACCGCCCAATATGGGCAGCGGCACGGTGCCTTCCTTTAGCGCTCGCTCGTGGAATGCTGCTAAGTTGAACTGTGCTCCGGCGCGCTTCTCGTGCTCGGCACGCAACGCGGCCCAGCCGCGCCACCCTAGAAAATACGCAGGTAACTGGCATGAGGAAAGCTTTGCGCGCTGCAGCTTTTTTTCTGCTTCTTCCTTCTCCTGAAAGGTCTCATCGATCATCAAGTCGACTGCTTGCTGATCGTTCATGCCCATAGTTTGAAGCTTAACGTCGAGGATTGTGTTTGCTACCACTCGAAGCATTTGCTTCTCAAAGGTAAGCCGCATTTCCGGCGTGTCTTGGTATCCCTCATCGATCATGAGCTGCGTCGCGTAAACCGCCCACCCTTCCACATACGGCACATTCCCGAAAATTGCACGTAGCGCCGCCCGCCACTTCGGCTGCACTTCGCTCGCATATTCGGCCTGCACGTAATGGCCGGGCATGGCCTCATGAATCGTAAGGATTTTCAGACCATAAAAGTTGTATTCGCGGAGCTTCGATTCGACGCGATCCGCGCTCATGTCGGGGGTGAAGGGCGTTATCCAATAGAAGGACCCAAGCTGCGGTTCGAGCGCGGGCGCGGGCGCGAATCCTCCCACGCTGTAAATGCCCCGCATAAATTCGGGCGTCGGTATAACCTCCAGCTTGCTTTTTTCCGGTAATGCGAGCAGATGCTTGCGGCGCACGAACTCCGTGGCATCGGCGAGATCGCGTTTCGCCGCCTCGAAATAATCGGAGCTGCTCGCGTGAATCCGAGCGATCTGATCCAGGACACGCCCAATAACTGTATTCGGGTCCGCGGGCGGACTTTCACCTGCGAAATATTTCGCGTACACGTCCACAGCTTGCCGCCGCATCTTCTCGCGTATTTCGCTTAGCGCACTCTCGGCATCCGTGAGCGCCTTTTGGGGCGAATCGCCCGTTGCCAGCGTAAGTTTGAACTTCTCTCTATACAACTGATCCCCAAGCCGCCATTCGCTATTGCGCTGGCTCAGATCTTTTTGCAGGAAACTATTGAAGCGTCTCAGGGCCGCAACTGCGTCCGATGCGGCCGCATCGTAGCCTTTCTTCAGATCGGCAGGAACCTTCGCCCGAG
>JAFAQG010001016.1 GCA_019246575.1 Acidobacteriaceae bacterium | reverse complement strand
CCGGAGCGCTCGCGAAAAGAATCGCGTGTCTGCAAATCGTGGAGTGACGGGATCTCAATCACAGCCTCTATGCTGGACAGAAGGCGAAGCGGCAATATCGAAGGACGAAGGTCGAGGCTATTGGTCCTGAGATAGCGAACCCCGAACAGAGTAATGACAACCACCGCGAGCGCGCCTGTGGCAGCCCAAGTCCGATGACCTGTGAAAGGAAACGCGTGCTGCGGCTTAAGCGAGGCCGCAATCTCTTCGGCCCGCCCGGTCTGGTACTCAGCGGCAAATCCGCTCCGATGCTCCAACCCTGAAAGGAGAAACCACGCTGTAGATAACGAGTCGCTGAGATTAAGACGAGCATCGAGAAGCTGTGCAACTCGATACCGGCTAAGCGCACGTTTGCGGATGCGAAGCGCGCCAATAATCAGGCCCGCTGCTCCGAGCGCCGCAAGGCAATACCCGCTCAGGATCTGCGTCCCCAGCAGCAGGACGAAGATTGCGGCCGCAAGAACGAGCGAAAGAGCAAACCCGAGCTGCTCTACAACAAGAACCACCAGCCTACGCCGGCAGGCTGTGGCGATAACCGTTGTCACCGCATTCGCAACGGGAGTGCGAGAACTCGGCACGATCGTGTGCGCCAATCCGAATTATCCCACCGCGCGAAGAGGCCGGAATCGAGCGTTCGCTACCATGAAGCTTACTTGAAATGTTGCGTTTCGAAACGGCGGGAGAATCGCACGGGGAATGCCTTGTTGCTACGTTGACAGGGCTTCCGGCGGGCGTGCCCGTCAGGATCGAGTATCTGGACCGGCAGCTTTGGCGTCGCCAGCAGGGCTACGGCCGCGGCGGACGCATGAAAATTGAGAGCGACCGGGTACACATCGTTTCGGGAGTGCGGCGTTCGGAAACCATCGGCTCGCCTATCGCGATCCTAATTGAGAACAAGGATTGGAAAAACTGGGCGAACACGCTGCCTGTGGAATCCAAGAATGCAGAGCCGGGGAAGGAGAAACCGGTACACCGCCCGCGCCCCGGGCACGCGGATTTAGCAGGTGTTATCAAATACAATTTCGCCGAATCGCGCTACATTCTGGAGCGCGCAAGTGCGCGAGAGACAACTGCCCGAGTGGCGGTCGGCGCGCTGGCGAAGACGTTTCTAGCTGAATTCGACATTCAGGTGCTCAGCCACGTAATCGCGGTCGGACCGATTGCGCTCGAGCGCGCTGCGACATGGGATGAGATTGTCGCCCTGAATGAACGCGAAGAGGTTTTATTGGGCTGCGTCGATGCCGATACGGAGCAACGCATGAAGGCTGCGGTCGACCACGCATACCGCACTGGCGACACTGTCGGCGGCATCTTTGAAGTAATGGCTCGCGGCGTGCCTCCTGGCTTGGGTTCGCACATCGCTTGGGATACGCGTCTCGATGGCCGGCTCGCGCAGGCGATCGTTTCGATTCAGGCCGTCAAGGGCGTCGAGATCGGATATGCCGAAGAAGGAGCGAGATCATACGGGTCGACAGTACAGGACACCATTCACTACGACAAACCTGAGCGAACGTTTTATCGTGGCTCGAACCGCGCCGGCGGCCTTGAAGGCGGAATCACAAACGGGCAGGACATCGTTGTGCGAGGATTTCTGAAGCCGATTTCAACTTTGAGGCGGCCACTTGAATCCGTCGATCTGCCGACGCGGGAACCGGCTCTCGCGGCGTACGAGCGCAGCGATGTGGCTGTTGTGCCGGCGGCTGGCGTCATCGCGGAAGCAATGGTTGCGCTGATTCTCGCCCAGGCATTCCTCGAGAAATTCGGGGGCGATTCGCTGGGTGAAACGAAACGAAACTACGAAGGGTACATCGCTCAGGTAAAACGATTTTAGCGACCCAGTTATTTCGCCTGACGCATTTCAAAGGAGATGATCCGAAAGATCCTGAAGTATGGTGAGCCGGTGCTCGAGCGAAGGGCGGAGCCCGTAACCGAGTTCAACACGGCAGAGCTGAGAGACATAGTGGCGGACATGTGGGAGACGATGTATGCGGCGAAAGGGGTCGGACTCGCGGCGCCGCAGATCGGGTTGAGCAAGCGGATCTCTGTCATCGACGTGAGCGTCGGCGAGAACGCGGCCGACAAGATCGTCATTATTAATCCGGAGATCGTCTCGCGCGAAGGCAAGCAGACCGGCGAAGAAGGTTGCCTCAGCATCCCGGGTTTTCGCGAGCAAGTTACTCGCGCAAACAGAGTCAGCGTACGTGCCTCCAACGAGGCGGGCGAGACCATCGAACTCTGCGGAGAAGAACTGCTCGCGAGGGCGTTTGAACACGAGATCGATCACCTGAACGGCATTCTGTTCATCAACCATCTCAGTGCGCTGAAGCGGGACCTTATCCGGCGGAAGATCAAGAAGCTGCAGAAAGCCGGCGAGTGGGATTGATTTCAGGCCTGCGCTTTGAGACGTGAATGCGCACCGTCTTTCTTGGCACGCCCGAGTTTGCGGTGCCGTCGCTCAACGCGCTCGTCTCTGCCGGTCACGACATAATCGCTGTTTTCACGCAACCGGACCGGCCCAAAGGCCGTGGCGGGCAGCTCGCAGCCTCGCCGGTGAAGATCGCGGCTTCCTCGCTTCGCGTGCCCATCTATCAACCTGAGCGGATCCGGCGTCCGGAAAATGTCGAACTGCTGCGCAATTTCGAGCCGGAGATGATGGTCGTTGTTGGATATGGGCAAATCATTCCGCAGGCGATCATCGACATCCCGGCGCGCGGCATTTTGAACGTACATGCCTCGCTGCTGCCGAAATACCGCGGCGCTGCGCCGATACAATGGGCCATTGCCAACGGCGAGACCGAAACGGGCGTCACCATTATGCAGATTGACGCCGGACTTGATACCGGAGACATGCTGTTGAAAGAGACACTCGCAATCGGGGCGGATGAGACCGCGCCCGAACTAAGTGCGCGGCTAGCGCCCGCTGGAGCAAGTCTGCTGATTCGCGCGATTGAACAAATTAGAAACGGAACGGGCGCGCGCCAAAAGCAGGAGGCCGAGGCGACGTTTGCGCCGATATTGAAGAAAGAGGATGGCGTCATCGATTGGAGGCGGCCGGCGCAGCAGATTTACAACCGGCTTCGCGCGTTTACCCCTTGGCCCGGCGCATACACGAGCTTTCAGGGACAGCAACTGTCTGTGTTGCGCGCGGGCATGGCGCCTCGGATGAATCTCGCACCAGGGAGCCTGCACATTGAGCAGCGCCGCTTATTCGCCGGTGCGGGAGATAACACTGCATTGGAACTCCTGGAAGTGCAGCTTGCGGGAAAGAAGCGCATGACTGCAGAGGCGTTCGTAAATGGCTACCGGCCACCCGATGGCACACGCTTGGGAGAAACCGAGTGAAGCTGCCGCTCGGGTATCGATATGCCGCCACATGTGCGGGCATTCGCAAAACGGAACAGGATGATCTCGCGCTGATCCTTTCCGAGACACCCGCTCAGGCTGCCGCAGTCTTCACGCAGAACATGGTGCAAGCCGCACCGGTAAGGCTCGCGCGCAAGCATCTCAAAGTGTCGGGAGGGAAGGTCGCGGCGATTCTTGTCAATGCCGGTAACGCGAATTGCGCAACGCGCACCGGTGATCGCGTTGCGCTCGCAACGTGCAAGGCAACGGCGAAGGCGCTCAAGACGAAAACGGAACGGATACTGCCCGCTTCGACGGGTGTCATCGGAGTGGAACTGGATCAAAAGCTCATCACAAATGCGATACCGAAGCTCGTCCGAGAACTTTCTCCTGCAAACTTTGAAGCTGCCGCGCGCGCGATCATGACCACCGACACGCGGGTAAAGACTGCAGCGGAAGAGATCAACGGTGCAGAGGGAACCGTACGCGTGGCCGGGATGACAAAGGGCGCAGGGATGATCAGCCCCAACATGGCCACAACGCTCGGGTTCGTGATGACCGACGCAGAAGTGCCTCTCAAGCATCTGCGCGAGACGTTGCGGGTAGCGGTCGACGGGAGCTACAACTGCCTCACCGTCGACGGCGACATGTCCACAAACGATACTGTCGTGCTTCTGGCAAACGGCGCTTCGAAACTTCGATTCGGCAATAAGGACCGTGAGCTTTTGCGCGGCGCAGTGGTGCGCGTCATGGCGAGTCTTGCACAGCAGATTGCAGCAGATGGTGAAGGCGCGCAGAAGCTTATCTTTGTTCGTACTCTCGGATTTAGAACGGATGAGGACGCACGCAGAATCGCGAGAGCGGTCGCGAATTCGCCGCTAGTGAAAACAGCGGTTGGGGGAAGCGATCCAAACTGGGGCCGTATTTTCTCGGCTGCCGGGTACTCTGGAGTGT
>JAFAQG010000074.1 GCA_019246575.1 Acidobacteriaceae bacterium | reverse complement strand
AATCGGCCCAACTTCACCGGTCGATCGGACGTGCGTGCCGCCGCAGGCACTGCGATCCAGGCCATCGATGCTGATGATCCGCAGAGTTCCCGAACGGGTGCTTGCTTTTCGAAGGTCATCTGCGGAGGCCGCATCCTCGAAGGTTATCGTAATGGCGCGCGCTTCCCGGACGATCTCGTTCGAACGCTCCTCAACGGCCGCGATTTGTTCCTCCAATAGCTCTTTTGTTGCCAACTCGATCGTCGAAACGTCCGCGCCGAGGTGAAAACTCAAGGTCGGCAAGCCAAACAGGTCGAGGAACACTGTCGAGACGAGGTGCTGCCCGCTATGTTGCTGCATGTGATCGTACCGGCGCTGCCAATCGATCTCACACTCGACGATGTCACCCGAAACCGGCGTCGCGGTCAGGTGTGCAATGCGCTCGCCTTCATCGATTACGTCCAGCACGACCTGCCCGGCGATCGAACCTACATCGTTCGGCTGACCGCCCGATGTCGGGTAAAAGGCAGTGCGGTTGAGATAAATGGTACGGCGGTTGGCGCTAGAATCGACGACCCTGGCATCGAACCTCGAGCCGTAGCAATCGGTGTAGTAGACGCGTTCCGTCAACTATGATCGTGCCCAGTCGAGGGCGCCTTTTCGGAAAATCCAGATGTAACCGACGATAAGAAAACCAAGAAAGATGCCGGCTTCAGCGACCCCAAGCCAGCCGAGCTGCTTGTAGCGGACCGCCCAAGGAAACAGAAAGATTGTCTCCACATCGAAGATTACAAACAACATCGCAACAATATAGAACCGCACTGAGTAGCGGCCTCGCGCGTTCGATTCGGGCGGAATCCCGCATTCGTACGGTTCGAGTTTCGCGGGCGACGGCTTCGATGGGCGCAGGAGTCGTCCAACCGCGAGGCCGGCGAGCGGCAGCAGCGTTGCAAACACCGCGAACCCGAAAACGAGCAAATACTGCTCCGGCATTCGTCAGAATCAGGCTAACACGCGGCGTCTTTGCCTGACGCATGAGCATCTTAGGAGAAAATAGGAATGCGAATGTCCCTCCGGGATCATATTGAGGCGATCCAGCGAGAAGATCCAGCGGCCAAGAGCGCATTGGAAATCTTGCTCTGCTACCCCGGCCTGCACGCTGTTCTCCTGCACAGGATCTCTCATTGGCTGTACGCCCGGCGTCGATTCGTTCTGGCACGCATGGTATCGCAGTTTGCACGCTTTCGTACCGGGATTGAAATCCATCCCGGCGCGAAGATTGGGCAGCGCTTGTTCATCGACCATGGCATGGGAGTGGTCATCGGCGAGACGGCAGAGATCGGCGACGATGTGCTGTTGTATCAAGGCGTGACGCTCGGGGGTACGGGCAATGAGACCGGCAAGCGGCATCCCACCTTAGGAAACCGCGTCGTTGTGGGTACCGGCGCCTCTGTTCTGGGCAATATCGTGTTGGGCGACAACGTCAAAGTGGGAGCAGGGTCGGTCGTAATCCACTCGGTGCCCGAAGGATCGACAGTCGTCGGTATTCCGGCGCGGGTTGTTAGGGGCCTCGCCCCCACGCTCGGACCCCTTGACCATGACAGGGTTGCGGCGTCGGCTGAGACGGACGCGCTCGAGATGGAACAGCTGAGTGATCGCATCCGCGAGCTCGAGGCGCTGCTGAAACTGCTTCTCGAGGACCGAGTCGGGCAGACGCGTGGCTAAGCTGTAAACCGGTACCGGAGGCTGTTCGCCGCGACTTGCCGCAGTTCCTGGCGTGAGAAGCCGAAAACCTCTGCGGCCAGGGTGTACTCGCGAATCAGATCCGTAAAAAACAGAGCCGGATCGTCTGTCCCGAGCACAATAGGAACGCCGGCCTCCCACAATTTGCGGATTGGATGCTCACACAGTCCGCGCACCGCGCCTGTACAGACGTTACTTGACACGCAAATCTCCAGCGGGATGTCGCGTCTCCGCAGTTCCTCAAGCAAGGCGGGGTCTTCGATAGAGCGGATGCCGTGGCCGATCCGTTCCGCCCCGATTTGAATGGCCTGCCAAACGCTTTCCGCGTTCGAAACCTCTCCGGCATGACAGGTAAGTCGTAAGCCGGCCTTTTTCGCCTGCTCATACAGCCCTCGAAACCAGATTGCGGGCCCGCGTTCCTCATCCCCGCCAATGCCGATGCCAACGACACCATCATTGCGAAATTCTTCCGCTATGGAAAAAACGCGCGCCGCTTGCTCTACTCCGAACTGCCGGATGGCATCGAAGATCCATTTAACAGCGATTTCAGGGAACTGTACAGCTTCTGAACGGATTGCCTCGAAGATGCGCTCGATGCTCTGGTGCTTCCAGATGATGACCCCTGCCGATAGGGTGATCTCCGCGTATCGGACATTTTGAGAGATAAGCCGCTCCAAAAGCCTTCGAGTTGCCAGACTATATGCGGCGGGCGAATCGAGTTTCTGGCTGACCCACACGTACGCCTCAATAAAACCGGCAAAGTCGGTGTAATGAAGGTTCGCCCGGATGGCATCTACCGATAGCGATGGATCGAGTTCTCGCAGAGTCTCCGGTTCGACTGAGCCTTCGAGATGAACGTGTAACTCAGCTTTCGGTATCTCGTGCAGGAAGCTCTGAAGGCCGGACTCAGAATGATTACCGATTGTGTTCTCCTCGGAGTAGTGCAACTACGAAGATAGGTTGCGTCGCCGGATAAGATCTCAGCTTTTCCAGGCGATGAGGTCGGATGCTCTTAACATAGGAAAGCACACATGACTGATCAAGAGATGGATGCCATTACAGGTGGATACCACGGTGATCCGTTCGCAGTATTGGGCCCGCACGCTTCTCAGGACGGCAGAGGCGCGGGCTGGGTCATCCGCGCATTTCTTCCGAACGTGAAAGAGCTGGACGTAATTACGCGAGATGGCGACGTCCCGATGAAGCGGGTCCATGCGACGGGCTTGTTCGCCGCAGAGTTCGACTCGAAGCCGCCTAATTATAGATTCCGCCTTAGGGACTATCACGGCGGCGTTCACGAGATGGAGGACGCCTACCGTTTTCCTGCCGTTATCAGTAGTTTCGATCTGCACCTCTTTCTGGAGGGCACGAATTATGAGGCGTACAATGCGCTGGGCGCGCACGTCAGGACCGTTGAAGGCGTGAAAGGCACGTGTTTCGCCGTTTGGGCTCCGAACGCGCTTGTCGTGAGCGTACTCGGGGACTTCAACGGCTGGGACACGCGACAAAATCCAATGCGGCTGCGCGAAGGGGGGGTGTGGGAAATTTTCATTCCTGGTGTCGGACCCGGCATGCCGTACAAATATTCGGTCACCTCGCGTTTTCGCGGTTACAGCCAAATGAAAGCGGATCCGTATGGATTAGCGATGGAGACTCCGCCGAAATCCGCTTCCGTTGTCGCAGATATTGATACCTACGAATGGCACGACGAAGAATGGATGGCGAAGCGAGCACAGACAAGAATTCTGGACTGCCCCGTTTCGGTTTACGAGGTGCATCTAGGATCATGGCGGCGGAATTACGACAAGAACTGGGCATACCTCAGCTATCGTGAGCTTGCAACTGAACTCGTTCAATACGTGAAAAACATGGGCTACACGCATATCGAGCTGATGCCCATTGCCGAGCATCCTTACGTGCCGTCGTGGGGTTATCAGGTAACCGGCTACTTCGCGCCAACTTCGCGATTCGGACCACCGCAGGATTTCATGTATTTCGTCGATTGCTGCCATCGCGCGGGAATCGGCGTCATCATGGACTGGGTTCCGGCGCATTTCCCTAAAGATGCGCACGGGCTGGCGTTCTTCGATGGGACCGCCCTATATGAGCACGAAGACCCGCGTCTCGGCGAGCATCGCGACTGGGGCACGCTGATCTTCAACTTCGGCCGCAACGAAGTACGTTCATTCCTGATTTCTAATGCACTCTTTTGGCTGAAGAAGTACCACATAGACGGCTTGCGCGTGGACGCTGTCGCATCGATGCTGTACCTCGATTACTCACGCAAGCCGGGTGAGTGGATACCGAACATGTACGGCGGGAACGAAAATCTCGAAGCCGTCTCGTTCCTTCGCAAAGCCAACGAAGTCATCCATCAGGTGCCCGGCGCTATGACCATCGCTGAGGAATCCAC
>JAFAQG010000369.1 GCA_019246575.1 Acidobacteriaceae bacterium | reverse complement strand
TCCGCCGGCTGCCACCGTGATAGCGCAAACGGATTTCACACCTCTTGGAGGCGAAGGAGTTCAAGTGGCCGGTCCGCCATTGCGGCGCATCGATTTTTCACTTTTCAAGACCATTCCGATCGCGGAAGGCACGCGCCTGGAATTCCGCGCCGAATGTTTCAATTTGGCTAACACGCCCAACTTCGCCGTCCCGACGGCGGCATCGTTCACAAACTTCATAAACACCAGTACGTTTGGAAGGATTACCGGCACGCTGGGCAATCCGCGTGAATTGCAGTTCGCGCTGAAATTGTATTTTTGATGACTCCGCTTCTTCGTGAAATGCGGACGCGTTCGGGAATCTTTAACGGCGAAAAGCGCGCAGCAGTATCGCGATCTTAGTCCGCGCAGGGACGTTGATTCGGCGCGTCAGTACGGAATAGTTGGCACGCTCCATCCGTGCAAGCAGGCGAGTGTAGATTTCGCGCAATGCCCATAACGATGCGCGGCTTTGGGGGTCGATCATCTCCGAAAGCGGCGCAGATTCGGCATAGTATTCGCGGGCACGATCGGCTTCAAAGCGCATGAGCTCGCGAAACCGGTGATTTTCTCTTCCCGAACGAAGCTGTTCCGCCGGCACGCCGAATCGGTTCAGATCTTCGAGCGGGACATAGATGCGGCCGAGTTTGGCATCTTCGCGGATATCGCGCAGAATGTTGGTCAATTGAAATGCAATCCCGCACTTCTCGGCATGTAGGAGAGCGCGAGCAGATTGAAATCCGAATATGTGAACAATTGTCAGGCCGACCACGGAAGCCACGTGATAGCAATAGCGGTACAGTTCGTCGAAGGTCTGAATTTCGCGCCCCTCTAAGTCGGATGTAACACCGTCGATCATCTCGTGAAAGAAACGGTGGGGGATGCGGTAGCGCTCGACCGTATCGTGAAAGGCCGGCCAGATGGGATTCGGACCTAATTCTCCGTTTAAGGCGTGATCGGTCTCGATGCGCCAGCGGGCGATTGTCTCGTAGAGTTTCGCCTTTTCGGCAGCAGTGGGATCGTCGCTCAGATCGTCGCATTCGCGCATGAACGCATAGATGGCGCACATGGCATCCCGCTGTGGTTTTTCAAGCAGCAGGAACGAGTAGTAGAAGTTTTTCGCTCGCCGGCGCGCGACTCCGCGGCAATAGCGATACGAGTCTTCGAGCGACAACGGTTTCAGAGCGGCAGCAATCGCGGCAGACAACGAAGCAGAAGCGCGACACGTTCCGCTTTCGATATCCGGGGGCGCCGGTTCAGCACGTTGTATCGCTGCGCCCTGATTTTCTCCAGCACCTTCATGCCGCCCCGGCTGAACAGCTCGAGGTCGTAGGCCAGCCGTCGGCTCACAGTTCCGATGAGAGGAAGACCACTACGGAACAGCGTGTCCGCCGCATCGACCGCTTCGCGCATAGCCGCGGCAAAGCGGCAGTCGAACTTCAATGCGAACAAGTCGTCCACGCTGTAACCGTGCTTCCGAAGCAGCCCGAGCGGGAGATAGACGCGGTCCTTTTCGAGATCGACAGTAACATCCTGCCAGTGATTTGCGAGCTGCAGCGCCGTGCAGGTGTAATCAGACAACCGTTGGCGCTCGGCATCGTGGTATCCGCAAAGGTAAAGAACCAGGTGGCCCACGGGATTCGCCGAATTCACGCAGTAATCGAAGACGTCCTGCATGCTCTCGTAACGCGTGACTGTCTGGTCCTGTTCGAAGGCACGGATCAGGCGATCAAACGGCTCGGCGGGAATCTCGTATTCTTTGACAGTTCGCCTCAGCGCAACGAAAACGGGATGGGAAGCGCTGCCCTCGTACATTGCATTCAACTCGCCACGCCACCAGGAGAGCAGCCGCAGACTTTCTTGAGGGTCGCCGATTTCATCGCCGAGATCGTCGGCCCAGCGGCAGAAAGCGTAAACGTTATAGAAATGCTGGTGCAGCTTCTTGGGCAGCAGAAACGTCACTACATGAAAATTTTCGTAGTGGTGCGTCGCGAGCCACCGCGTGTATGCGAGCGCTTCGGTTTCCGAATACCGGGCTTCATCCGGTGCAACGGTCCGGATATAATCCTTCGGCTGTAATTGCGCTACTGCCACGACTTGTTGGTGTTTTACGGAATGATAGCAGTCTTAATTTGACCGTTGCGGCGTTGAGCAAGGTCGCGCAAAATCTGCGGGAGTTGCGTCAGCGGCTCCTCGTGATTTACCAGGTGAGTGGCATTCACTACACCGCCTGCAATCAGCTCGAGCGCGCGGCGAATGTGAGCGGGCGTGTGATGGAACGTGGCCTTGCAGGTGATCTCGGAGTAGTGCAGAAGAGAGGTATCGAGGCCGACTTTGGCGCCGGTCGGACAGCCGCCAAAGAAGTTGACGACACCGCCTTTGCGCACGAGTTTTGTCGCGAGCTCCCAAATATCGGGATGCCCGATCGCCTCAATGACGACGTCTGCGCCGCGGCCGTGCGTCCGCGCCTTCAGCTCGGAGATAAGCGCGTTGTTGTCGCCTATCAGAATGCCTTCATCCGCGCCGAGAACGAGGGCGCGATCGATCTGTTCCTGACGCCGCGCAATGGCGATCACGCGCGCGCCGTAGGTGTATTTCGCGAGCCTGACGAACATCAGGCCGATGGGCCCCAAGCCCATGATGGCGATCGTATTGCCAGGGCCGAGATTTGTTTGATCGAGGCCACGCAGCGCGCAGGAGAGGGGTTCTGCTAAAGCTGCATCTTTGTAATCGACATTGCCGGGGATGAGGTAAGTGTTTTTTGCGACGATGCGCTCGGGCAGTCGGATAAATTCGGCGTAAGCTCCGTTGTTGAACAGCAGATCCTCGCACAGGTTTTGCTGGCCGCGCTGGCAGAAGAAGCAGAGATCGCAGGGCGCAGAATTGGCCGCAACGACGCGGTCGCCCACGCGGAATTGCGCGACATCTTCGCCCGTTGCGACGACATCTCCGGCCATTTCGTGACCGAACAGCGCGGGAGGGCGAATCATTTTGGCGTGATATCCGCGCCGGAATACCTTCACGTCTGTTCCACACGTGAGCGCTGTCCGCACGCGAACAAGGATTTCGCCGCGCTGGACCTGCGGCACGGGAACGGATTCCAGCCGTACGTCCTCGCGTCCATAGAGGACCGCTGCCTGCATAGTCGCGGCTGCTGCCATTATCGACACTCCCGCGGATGAATGACGACTTTTAGCGATTCGGCGCGTGGATGGAGCGCGATGTCGATGCCCCGTTCGATCTCGTTCAAGGGAAGGCGGTCGGAGATGAGTTGCTCGACAGCTAGTTCACCGCTGAAGACCAGGCGGGCAGATTCAGATTGGAGGTCGATATCCGCACTGTACGAACCGAGCAGGACACGTTCGCCGACGCAGATGTCAGCGCCTGCGAGCTCGACCGTTTCGTTCGCGGAGGTTTGCGCAAACAGCAGGATCTTCGCACCGGGCCGGGAGATGCGCAGGGCTTCGTTGACGATTCGGGGCGCGCTGGTCGCAACGATGACGGCGTCGGCGCCGCGTCCCTCAGTTAACGAGCGAAGCATGGTTTCGAATTGATCGCCGCGCGGGTCGAAGGCGAGAGCGCCGCAGCGGGAGGACACGTCCCGCCGGAATGAAACCGTATCGGTCGAGAGAACAGCAGCGCCGGTCCGCCTTACGAGCATGGTGAAGACGAGTCCGATGGGGCCTTGCCCGAGAACTGCGACTACGTCATCACTGGAAATGCCGAGCATCTCGACAGCTTTCAGGCAGGTGTTTACGGGCTCAACCCAGCACGCGCAGTCGAAGGAGACACCGGGCGGAATTAGCTCGATGCCGCGTTCGACGACCCAGTCCATGACGCGCACGTACTCGGAGAAGCCCCCGCCCGCGGGTTCGAAGCCGCCGGTTACGCCGACCTTCTTATATACGGGGCACTGTGCGTAGAGATGACGGTCGCAATAGAAGCAATCGCCGCAGGGAATGTGATGGAAAACTACGACGCGGTCGCCGGGAGCATATTGGGTGACGCCGTCTCCCACGGCTGCGACGACGCCGGCAGTTTCGTGTCCGAAGATGCGGGGCGGCGGAAGCAGATTGTATTCAATTTTCTTTAGATCGGTGTGACAGATGCCGCAGCTTTCAACACGGACAAGAATCTCGCCGGCCGCGATCTTGGGAGTATCGACGGTTTCGACAGCGATGCGCGCGTTCCCGCGATAGACGGCGGCCTTCATGCTCGCCAGTACAACGTCACTGGGGCAGAGTGCTGTCCGGCTCCGACTTGACTCTACAACTGACAAGAAAATCTCCTAACGCTTTCGCCGCAGCCTCGCTCCGCC
Source organism: Acidobacteriaceae bacterium (assembly GCA_019246575.1). The sequence continues at coordinate 1,908 of JAFAQG010000369.1, read as the reverse complement.
GCTTCAACCGGAACAAGGACGGAAGAAGATTGGGATGGCTCAGAGCGTAACTTACAATTTTCCCACGTGCGATGCGCCCTTCGGTAGTTCGCATTTTATTCAGGTCAAAGGCAAAGGATTCATCCGTCAAATCTGACACAACTTTAATGCAATAGACGGGCAATGCGGCGCGTTTTGCGCGACGAGCGACGCCGGCCGCTTCCATATCGACGGCGATCGCGCCGTTGATATGCAACTGTTGTTTCTCCGACGTTGCGATAGCGATCCGATCCTGCGAAACAACTACTCCCGTCGCGAAGCCTTCCGGGGCGGCGTGCACCGTCTCACAGTCTATTGTTTCCTGGGACGCGAGGTCGAGGATAGCCGTTCCAAGCACAATCTGCGATTCCTGGAGAGCGGGGTCGAGTGCGCCGCAGTAGCCGGTGGTAACGACTGCTTCCAGTTTAGATGACGAAAGCTCGGCAGCGGAGACGGCACGGATTGCGACTTCAACGGCTTGGGCCGCAAGATTGGGTCCTGCGCCGTTTGCAGCGAGCATGATGCGGCGTCCTTCGAGTATGCCTTCGAAGGCGTAATCGAGCGGCCACTTCAGTTTTCGGAGACCGGTAAGCGCGGTCGCAAACGGTTTCAACTCTGCTGCCTCGCCGGCCACGTACAGGATAGCCATTCAGCAATACCCGTTGGAACGGAACCACTGTACTGCTTTTTCGAGCGCCGTATCAGCAGGCGCCGGCGCGAAGCCTAATTCGTGCGCGGCTTTCGCATGGCTGACAAACATCTTCTTGCGCGCCATTTTGACGGCTTCGAGCGGCGCTAGCGGTTCCTTTCCGGTGATATTTGCAACGGCGGTGGTGACCAGACCGGCGGTATAAGCCAGCGCGTACGGGACCTTCGTGGTTGCAGCAGGTTTACTCGCGATGCGTGCCAGTCTTTCGAGAATTTGCTGCAGGCTGAGGTTCTCGCAACCTAAGATATAGCGCTCACCGGGCCTGCCGCGTTCGGCTGCGAGCAGATGTCCTAACGCGACGTCACGCGCATCGACGACGTTCAGGCCGGTATCGATGAAAGCAGGCATTTTGTCGCGCAGGAAGTCGAGAACAATCTTGCCGGTGGGCGTGGGTTTCCAGTCGTGATCGCCGATGGGCGCGGTCGGGTTTACGATCACGACGGGGAGTCCGGCGCGAACCTTTTCAAGCGCAATTTGCTCGGCCAGCCATTTGGAGCGTTTGTAGTGCCCGGCCATATCGTCGATCGATGCGGGGGTGCTTTCATCGCCGGGCCGGTCGGAAGGCATACCGATACATCCCACTGTGCTGGTGTGGACGATTCGCGGAACACCGGCGCGCTCGGCAGCTTCGAGAACGTTGCGCGTGCCCTCGACATTCGACTCGTACAGCTCGGAGGGATGTTTCGACCAAAGGCGGTAGTCGGCGGCGACGTGGAACACGACGTCGCAGCCTTGGACGGCGGAAATGAGCGAAGCGGGATCGCGCAGATCTCCCGTGACGCGTTCGACATCGAGCTCGCGGAGCTGGCTCGAGGGCCGGCAGAGCGCGCGCACGCGATAGCCGCGCTCGGTTAACAGATGGGCCACATGCCAGCCTAGAAATCCGCTGGCGCCGGTCACGAAAGCGAGGGGCAACGAAGCAGAGAGCGTCCGCTTAACGGAACGCCCAGGTCATGAGTTTGAAGGTATCGGTGAGCTTCGAGTTAATGCCGAGCGCAGCGGAGGGCTCGTAGCCGCAGTGAACCATGCAATGATCGCAGCGCGGGTCGTTGCCTTCACCGTAATGGTTCCACTGCGTTTTGGTCATGAGCTCTTCAAAGGTGTCGTAGTGCGCGTCCGTGATCAAGTAACACGGGCCCTTCCAGCCTTTGACGTTATAAGTGGGATTGCCCCAGGCAGTG
>JAFAQG010000364.1 GCA_019246575.1 Acidobacteriaceae bacterium | reverse complement strand
TGCCAGCCGCAACGCCTGAGGGCTGTCGTCTGCCAGCAGAATGCGGCTCATCAGCGCGGGCCTATTGCGGCTGCTGCGGAGTAGCCGTGGTCCTCGTTGCCGCGTTCGCAGCGTTCGGCGCACCAAGCTGGTTCGGAGCCGAAGCTGTGGAAACAGGTGTGCTCGTCGGCGTCTGGTTAGCGGGCTGGGTCTGCGGCTGTTGATTCACATCCGAGCCCTGACCCTTCTTTTTCTTCTTCTCCAGCGCTCTCTGTTTCTTGAGCTGCTTATCGCGAATTTTCTTCAGCTCGGCGTCGCGATTCGTTGGCAGCGGCTGATTCGCCTGCGCATCGCTTCCCTGCGCCGTCCCGCCGCTGCTGCGTGCATCGGGCTTGTTTTCGAGTGCCGTCGTGTTCGAAGCCGTGGTTGCCGTCACGTCAGTCGTTCCACTGCCCGATCCGGCGCCTGCTCCTGCAATCTCGGTGTTGTTCGGAACGGGAATGCTCGCCGGAATCGTCCGCTTCGGATCTGTCATCGTCGGACTGCCTTGCTTCGCGGCATGGCTCGTATCCGGGGAACTGCGCATGAAGCTCGTACTGCGCGCGAACAGCCCGGGACGGCGGTAGTTGTCCTCATCAAACTTCATGCGTGCGATCGCCGTCGGATCGGCCTGGGGCACCGGAAGCTCCATGTCTTCCAGACGCTTCTTCGCATCGTTCGCCCGGTCGCCTAGCGGATAATCCCGCACAATGCGCGCGAACATGTCGCCTGCGGTCTTCCGGTACCGCGGACCCATCTTCGAATACGCATCGCCCGCCTCATACAGCGCCTCGTCTGCCTTGCTATACAGCGGATACTGATCGACTAAGCCGTTCAAACGGTTCGCGGCGGCAGGATTCATATCGCGCTTCCAATAGAAATTGCCCACCCCGAATTCGTGCTCCGCCAGCACTTCCTGGATATTCCTAAGCCGCTGAGCAGCAATGGGCGCGAACTTGCTGTTCGGATATTGGAGCAGAAGATTCCGGCATTCATCCTCGGCGCGAACCGTCTGGCTGATGTCGCGATCGCTCTTATCCATCTGCTTGTAGTGAATGTCGCAAACACGGTTCTGCGCTTCGGCCGACTCTTCCATGTGTGGATAGAAGAGCTGAAAATCCTTGTATTCAGCCTCGGCTTGCGCGAGCCCGTTCCCGCCGCCCTCGCGGAACCAGCTGTCTGCTATGGCGAGCTTGGCTTTCGCGAGATACTCGCTCGATTCATACGTGTTCATCAGCGTCTGCAGCGAGATGCGGGCCACTTCGTACCGGCCATGCTCGATATCGTGCATCGCCTGATCGAACAGCACCTTATCGGGCTGCTGAGTATTCTTCGTAATGGGCGTTTCGTATTTCCGGTGAATGCACGAACCAAGGAGCCCCACCGAGCAGATTGCAAGAAGCAACTTTTTGGGCAAATAAGTACCTGAAAGCATTTGGACTAAACCTTCACTGAAATCGCCTCTTCGGCTGTGCGCTGCATGTCGCGAACGGCTTCCGCGGCATCGGGCGTGCGGAACACCGATGAGCCTGCCACTACCCAATCCACCCCCGCCTTCGCCACGTCTGCAATGTTCTCCGGACCGACCCCGCCATCGATTTCGATCGCAAACTTCAGGTCCCGGTCGCGTCGCATTCCACACAGTTCGCGAACCTTGTTCAGCGAATGCGGGATGAACCGCTGGCCGCCATAGCCCGGATTCACGCTCATCACCAGGACGTAGTCGGCAATATCCAGGACGCTTTCGAGCAACATAACCGGAGTATGCGGATTGATCACGACGCCCGCTTTGGCCCCGTGGTCCTGAATCATATGCAGCGTCCGGTCGAGATTGCGGCACACTTCGTAATGGACGCTGACGCTATCGGCCCCGGCTTCGATAAAGATCGGAGCATAGGTGTCCGGATCTTCGATCATCAGGTGGTGATCGAGCTTGAGGCTCGTAAACCGCCGGATCGACTCCGTAACCGGTGTGCCCATCGTGAAATTGGGCACAAAGTGACCATCCATGATGTCAACGTGGAGCATCTTCGCCCCGGCCTGCTCGACGCGACGGATCTCTTCCCCCAAACGGACAAAGTCCGCGGCGAAAATGGACGGAACGATCTGCAAGGCTATTCTTCTATCTTACTTGTGTCTACACAGGGGTAGCCGCCATTGCGCCGGATTCTCATGCGACCGGTCAGGAACCGGACCCCTCTCTCCACATTTCCCCGGGAACTCTCGATTTTACCACGATTTAGCGTGTACGAACGGCCGTGAACCTGGATCGCGTTGCTGAGATCATAACGGCATGGATATCGCGGGGTGGGACCAAAAATACCGCTCCGGCGAACGCGGTAATGAAGACAGCCCGACAGCATTGCTCGTGGAAATTGCTAATCAACTGCCCGCCGGGACTGCCATTGACCTGGCCTGTGGAGCCGGTCGCAATGCCCTCTATCTCGCCGGGCGCGGGTGGACCGTGACTGCGGTGGACGGATCGGAAACCGCCATCGAGTTGTTACAGGCGCGCGCGGCCGCTCGTCGCCTGCATGTAGATCCGCTGGTCGCGGACCTCAAGTCGCCGGCATTCACGATCCCGCCGGATGCCTTCGACCTCGTCCTGATCGCCTATTATCTGCAACGCGATCTGTTCCCCAAAGTAAAAGCAGCCGTACGGCCGGGCGGCGCGGTCATCGCGATCGCGCACATTCCGGAACCTGGCGAACCGCACAGCGAGAAACGCGCCGCACCTGGCGAGTTGCGGACCTTCGTCGCCGGTTGGGAGCTTCTCTGGGACTACGAAGGCCCCTCGCGCGACCCGGCACATCGCCGCCCTGTCGCCGAGATCGCAGCGCGACGGCCTGCCCTCGCGGACTGAGGAACAGGGCTCGACGGCGCTTGTGGACAGCACACGGTCTTGAACGGCTTTGTCAGCCGCTTGCAAGAATGAGCAAGCCACGGTTACTCCGTGTTAGGACTTTTAAGATAGGCGCGATTCCCACCCATCACTGCGCTGGCACAAAGCTCCACTTCTGGTTGTCGCCGCCCCAGCACGTCCACTGCGGAACAGCCAGGGCCGGGTCGAGTATTTGAATAGGAGCTAATTGCCGCATCCGGCGATGCAGCGCGCATGTCGGTCAAATTCCATGGTTCTGCCGCTCAGCGGAAGATACGCAGGCGTATCGCCCAAGAGTCGGATGAACTCAGCCGTCCGGGTATTCGGGTCGACTTGGCCGTTTGTCGTCACTGCCTGCGAAGCGTGGGAGGGAATGACCACGCTCACTCGCACGAGCCGCTTCATGGCATAGGCGGCCTCCTCCGGCCCCATCGTGTTTACGCCATCCATGTTGGCGACGGCGAGATTGGCATGATAAAGATCGCGCACGATCAAAGCCATATCGGCCGTGGGACCCGTGTCCCCAGTAAGATATACCTTCAATCCATTTGTGAACGTAAGCACGAATCCAGCCGCGAAGCCGTCGTAGCCATGCAGCCCGTTCTCTTGCATGTAGTCTCCCAGAGGAGATGTGAACAACAACGGCGGATTAAACAACGAATCGCTATGCTCCGCTGATACTACGTTGATTCGGACACCCGGATTTCCTGCGGCACGCGTCACGGTTCTAGTCGAACCAAATGCAAGCGCGGCCGTGCACGGCGACGAACGCGGAATGACGGTCTCATTTGGTCCAGGTCCTTCGATGCTGGACCCGTAACATGCTGGTGTCAACGCTCCGACAACGTTTGCGATCTTCACAGCAAGAAAGCTGGCCATGTTCCCATCCACCAGCACGGCGGAATTCTTCGCGGCTGCGCTCTCGGCGGTGTTTGTGTTCCCGGTACGGACTGTCTGAGGAGCGCCGCACGTCGAATCGGGGTCGTCGGGGTTTTGCGTCAATTTCTGGTATCCGAGGTGGTCAAAGTGGTTATGACTGACCAGGATCGCGTGAACGTCTCCCAGCCGGGGGTCCGTGCCGCCCGCCACTGTGACTCCGGGATCATACAGTATCCTCACGCCGGTCGGGTCCTCAAACAGCAGCGCCCGATCCCGGTCGCAGTACTCACCCGTTTTAGCTCCGATGGGCGTGATCTTTACGGTTGCCGATCGCGGGGCCTCATTCTCGGTAACCGCTTGCGCGGCGACCGAAACGCTCGCAGCCAGTGCCACCTGCACAAAGAACACAACAATACTCGCTCTCATAACTCGCCTCCCCAGGTTGCGCATCACTGAGCCTGCACGAAGCTCCACTTCTGGTTGTCGCCGCCCCAGCACGTCCACTGGTAGACGGCTGCTCCGTCCTCAACCGAGATGCCACTCACATCCAGACATTTGCCGCTATGTAGAGGAGAGAGAGTGAAGTATCCGTCCGGAGTCGGACCCGCGCGCCAGGTTTGGTTCGGACCGCCCCAGAAGGGCCACTGCACAACGGCGGC
>JAFAQG010000356.1 GCA_019246575.1 Acidobacteriaceae bacterium | reverse complement strand
GCGAACGTCGCATCGTCGTCCGCGAGGTGTATTACTCGATCGGCGGCGGCTTCATTGTGAAGGAAGGAGAGAGCGCGCGCGAGCAGACCACGCTCCCTGTGCCGTACCCGTTCTCCAATGCCGCCGAGCTCCTCGAACAAGCGCACGACAGTGGTCTCGCTATTTGGCAACTAATGCTGGAGAACGAGAGTGCTCTGCGCAGCGAAGACGAGGTGCGAGCACGCATCGCTGAGATCTGGGCGGTAATGGATGGTTGCATCGAGCGCGGCCTGCATACGGAAGGAACCCTGCCCGGGGGCTTGCACGTACGTCGGCGCGCTGCAGGCTTATATAAAAGAATTCTGGAAAACGGAGCGCTCGATCCCTTGGCCGCAATGGATCGAGTCAACGCGTACGCGATGGCCGTGAATGAGGAGAACGCGGCGGGAGGACGCGTCGTCACCGCGCCGACAAATGGCGCTGCCGGGCTGGTCCCTGCCGTCGCGCGGTACTATCGCGAGTCGCTGGATGGCGGCTCGGACGAAGGCTTGTTGCGATTGTTTCTGACCGCCGGCGCCATCGGCATCCTGTATAAGGAAAACGCGTCCATCTCCGGCGCGGAGGTCGGTTGCCAGGGAGAAGTGGGCGTAGCGTGCTCAATGGCAGCGGCGGGCCTTGCGGGCGCCCTCGGAGCAGACAACGAAGCAGTAGAGCACGCAGCCGAAATCGGTATGGAGCATCACCTGGGCATGACGTGCGATCCGATCGGCGGGCTGGTTCAAATACCCTGTATCGAACGCAATGCCTTCGGCGCTGTGAAAGCGATTAACGCCTGCCGCATGGCAATGCAGGAATCAGGTGGGCACAAAGTATCGCTCGACCAGGTAATTCGCACGATGTACGAAACAGGTCTGGATATGCAGTCGCGGTACAAAGAAACCGCACTTGCAGGCCTCGCTGTCAATGTAAAGGAGTGCTGATCGCACAAACAGATTTGTATATGTACGGCAATGCCCAGAATTACTTGACGGAAACACTGGCGGGCATCGAGCAAGCCGGCCTGTTCAAGCGCGAGCGGGTGATCGAGAGCCCACAGCAGCCCGAGATTCGGGTGTCCGGCGGATCGGTCCTGAATCTGTGTGCGAACAATTATCTCGGTCTCGCGAATCATCCAGCCATTATCGAAGCCGCGCATAGGGCTCTCGACACCTGGGGTTACGGCCTGGCGAGCGTGCGCTTTATCTGCGGCACTCAGTCGATTCACAAACAGCTCGAGGAGCGCATTTCGCAGTTCCTCGGAATGGATGACACCATTCTTTACAGCTCGTGCTTCGATGCCAATGGTGGGCTGTTTGAAACGCTGCTCGATGACAAAGACGCGGTCATCTCCGATGAATTGAATCACGCGAGCATCATTGACGGCATTCGATTGTCGAAGGCTGCGCGCTATCGCTACAAAAATAGCGACATGAACGACCTGGAATCAAAGTTGAAGGAATCAAGTGGTGCTCGCACACGCTTGATCGCAACCGACGGCGTCTTTTCGATGGATGGCTACATCGCCAATTTGCCTGGGATCTGCGATCTCGCCCAAAAATATGGTGCGCTGGTCATGGTGGATGACTCGCATGCCGTCGGTTTTATGGGTGACTCGGGGCGCGGCACACACGAGTACCACAGAGTAATGAGCCGGGTCGATGTCATAACGGGCACGCTCGGCAAAGCACTGGGAGGCGCTAGTGGCGGCTACACAAGCGCTCGTAGGGAAATTGTCAGTGTTCTGCGGCAAAGGTCGCGTCCGTATCTGTTCTCAAACTCAGTTGCGCCGCCTATCGTTGCTGCATCGCTGAAAGTGCTCGATCTTCTTACCGAGAGCTCCGAGCTGCGAGCACGCTTATTCGCGAATACGACGTTTTTCCGGCAGCGCATGACAGAGCTCGGCTTCAATATCTTGCCCGGTGTGCATCCAATTGTTCCGGTGATGCTGGGGGATGCCGCGCTCGCAACGCGCTTGGCAGACGCACTGCTCCAAAGAGGCGTTTACGTTATCGGATTCTCATATCCGGTGGTACCCCAAGGCAAGGCGCGCATCCGCGTGCAAGTATCCGCTGCGCACACGAAAGAAGAACTGGAGTTCGCTGTTACTCAGTTCGCCGCCGTGAAATCCGAGCTTCGCATCTAAGTGGCCGGAGTTACTGCGCGTGCCGCGTTTCGTTACCCGAGCTTTCGGAATTACATGGCGGCGCGCTTCCTCATTACGTGCGGTTCGGAGATGCAATCGGTTGCAGTGGGGTGGCAAATCTACACCATCACGCACCAGCCTCTCGATCTTGGACTCGTCGGACTGGCTCAATTTCTGCCGGGTATTTGCTTGTTTCTCGTAACGGGACACACGGCAGACCGGATTCCGCGGCTTACAATTCTGCGGACGTGTTATGCGGGGTTCTCGGTTTGTTCAATCCTGCTGGTTGTGCTCACGTTGCACGGCCTTTCTTCTCCTCAGCCGATCTATGCCGTGTTGCTTCTAAACGGCGTCGTGCGGGCTTTCAATGCCCCGGCGAGCCAGGCGATGCTTCCTTTGCTTGTGGAGGAACAGGACTTCCCTAATGCTGTCGCTTGGAGTTCGTCGATCTTCCAGACCGCCACCATCCTGGGACCCGTAATCGGCGGAGCCGTCTATGGCTTGTCTAATAACGCTGTTCCGGCTTATATCTGTGCCGGCGCTGCATACCTCATCGCTTTCTCATGCCTCCAACGTATGAAACTGACACGGAGCGGATTGAGATCAGTCGAACGCAGCGGGACACCGGCCTCGTCCGGCCTGTTTTTAGAAGGGTTGCGCTACATCTGGCACAAGAAGCTGCTACTCGGTGCAATGTCGCTGGACCTATTCGCGGTTTTGCTAGGCGGGGCGGTGGCGTTACTGCCCGTTTACGCGCGAGAAATCTTGAGTGTTGGCGCCACCGGACTCGGTGTGTTACGTGCCTCGCCCGGAGTCGGCGCCGTCCTCATGGCGGTC
>JAFAQG010000351.1 GCA_019246575.1 Acidobacteriaceae bacterium | reverse complement strand
TCTGCGGCAATTTCGAAGTACTTCCCGAAGCTAAATCAACCGGAGTCTCTTACCGGCGTAAATGACTACACCTACAACTCCGCAAACCTGATCCATAAGAATACGGTGAGCTACAGAGTGGATCACTACTTCACGGAAAAAGATCGTTTTCTGGCGCGATACTCGGCAGACGATACGCCGGACCGTCGCGCAGGCGCCTACCGTAGCAATCCGGCATCTCCCTCCGCCGGGCCTCAGATTTTTGGACGGCGCAACTCGGTCGTGGAAGATACGCATACAATCTCTCCCACATGGATCGCCACAGTGCGGTATTCGTTCACGCGCCTGTCGAATTTCCGAACGCCGTTTTCGAACGGCTTCGATATTACAAGCCTCGGTTTACCCGCTTCTTTAGCGCGGCAAACATATCCCAAGGCGTTCCCTGACATCACGATGGCCGGTTACAGCGTAAACGCTTCGATCCCGAATATCATCACCGGTGGTCTCCTGGGAGCGACAGATCAGATCACGCTTGGCAATAGCGTACATGCACTCCAAATGAACTCCACCAAGGTTCTGGCGAGCCATGAACTCAAGTTCGGCGGAGAATTTCGCGCCGTTCTGCTCAATACTCAGCAAACAGATGCAAATTCTCCTGTGTTCAATTTCGCGACGAGTTGGACTCAGGGACCGAATCCGAATGTATCCAGCGCGACTGCCGGATCCTCGGTGGCGTCTTTCCTGTTGGGGATTCCCGGCGGATCCGTCCAGCCGGTGCCTGCGCTCGCGATGACGACTAAGTATGTCGGCTTGTTTGTCGCAGACACTTACAAGCTGACGTCGCGGCTGACTGTGAATTACGGGCTACGCTGGGATTTTGAAACGCCACGCACAGACCGTTTCAATCAATTGACCAACTTCGATTATTCAGCCGTCCCTCCCATCAGCGCTCCGGGCTTGAACCTTCACGGCGCATTGTCGTTTGTAGGGGTAAATGGAAAATCGCGGTATCAGGGCAATCCGGACTACAACAATTTCGCGCCGCGGCTGGGAATCGCATACAAGTTGCGCGAACACACGGTCATCCGCACAGGCGGCGGAATTTTCTATTCCAACATTTGGGGCGTGGGCACGGGATCGGCGGCATTCGGCTCTTCAGGATTTCCTCGCAAACACATCCGTCATCACCAGTCTGAACGGAGTCAACCCAGTTACTTTTCTCGAGAACCCGTTTCCAAATGGCGTGGTTCCGCCCACAGGGTCGAGTCTCGGACCCGCTACGCTGCTGGGCCAGACGATCGACTATTACAACCGTGGCAATCGGGCGCCGTACAGCGCTCAATGGAACTTCAACATCCAGCATCAGTTCCCCGGTAATTTTCTGCTTGAAGTGGGATACATGGGAAGTCGCGGTTTGAAGTTCCCCGTTACGGACCTTCGCAATCAACTTCCGACGGCTGACCTCGCATTGGGGAACGCGCTGCGCACCACTGTGCAGAATCCGTTTTATCCCCAAATTTCTAGCGGTGTTTTGGCCAGTCCGACTGTCGCCGAGGCGCAGCTTTTGCGCCCCTACCCGCAATTCGACACCGTCAATGATGATCTCGCCGATATCGCAAACTCGACATATAACGCCCTGACCGTAAGATTCGAGCGCCGCTATTCAAGAGGGCTGACTCTGCTCGCTTCCTATACCTATTCGAAAAGCATCGATCTCGGGATCGGCTCCTTTTCGGGTGACACCGTCAGCGGAGGCGCAGTCCAAAACTATTGGGATTTGAAAGACGAATACGCGCCGTCGGCCCTCGACCAGACTCACCGGCTGATCGCGAATGCGGTGTATCAACTCCCCTTTCTCAAGTCGGGTCGCGGTTTCCTCAGCAGAGCATTTTCAGGTTGGGAGCTCGGCGTGATCGTCAGCTTCGCAAGCGGCGGGCCGCTCGGCATTACCCAGAACACAAACAATACCTTCGCCCAGGGCGGGGGACAGCGGCCCGATTGGACCGGAATCAGCGCCAAACTCGACAACCCGTCCGTGCAGGAATGGTTCGATACGACTCAGTTCACTACGGCGGCGCCGTACGCCTTCGGCAACGTTGCACGAACGCTCGGCGGACTGCGCAGTGACGGCCTGCACCAGGCGGATATGACGTTGAATAAGTTCTTGCCGATAAACGATCGCGTGAAGCTGCAGTTCCGGTCGGAATTTTTTAACGTGTCGAACACGCCGCAATTTCAGCCGCCGAATACGACGCAAGGAGCAGCCGGGTTCGGCAGCGTCAGCGGTCAGAACAATCAGCCGCGCGTGGTGCAATTTGCATTAAAGTTGCAGTATTAACTAAGCTCGGACGCCGGGCGATACAGCTTCGGAGGCATCCAGAAAATCGCCAGCGTCGTGCGAGACTTCGGCGGGCAGATGGAAATCCACTAAGTCGCCCGAGGAATCGAACCGCGCTTCGAACGGCTGCGAAACCGGGTGCGCATTCGAGTGAAGCGTCGGAACGAGATTCTCCGAGACGGCCATGTGAACGAGCTCCATCGTGTTCTTAATCCGGCAATAAGTCACGGTAGAGAGGTCGATCTTGCCCACGGTGGGAGCGATTCTGG
>JAFAQG010000344.1 GCA_019246575.1 Acidobacteriaceae bacterium | reverse complement strand
TGATACGATGATCGTCCGCGCGCGTGAACGCATTCCCGGGGACGGAATTGTCCGGCAAGGGTTTTCTTCTGTGGATGAAAGCTCTGTTACGGGAGAGCCACTGCCGCGCGATAAGCAAGCCGGCGACGAGGTGTTTTCAGGTACTCTGAACGGCGACGGCCTGCTGCATGTGTCGGTGACGCGCGCGGGCAACGATACGACGCTCGCGCGTGTCATTCGCCTGGTGGAAGATGCTCAGCTCAGGCGCGCTCCGGTTGAACGTTTAGCGGATCGCGTCGCGAAGTACTTTCTGCCTGCGCTGCTGTTATCGGGCGCGCTGACGTTCTATTTCACACGTGACTGGCTGCGCACTGTGTCGGTCCTGATTGTGGCGTGCCCCTGCGCGCTGATCCTTGCGACACCGACTGCCATGGTTGCGGCCATCGGCGGCCTTGCGCGCCGGGGAATTCTGGTGCGCGGAGCGGCGGCCTTGCAGCGCGCCGCGAAGGTAGATACGGTTGCTTTCGACAAGACGGGCACGGTTACGCTCGGCCAGTTCGAAATCGTCAAGATAGTTCCGTTCGACCGCCCAGAGGATGACGTGCTGTTATTGGCGGCCGCGGCAGAAAGCGCCTCTGAGCACACGCTCGCACGCGTGATTGTCGCGGAAGCGCTGGGAAGGAATTCACACTTGCCTGCCGTCGAGAGGGCGCGTGTTTTGCCCGGCCGGGGCGCGGAGTGTGCCCTTGGAGATCGGGTCATTCGGGTTGGCAATCCGGAGTTCCTCGCCTCATCGGGTATTCAAAACACGGGCGCGGTTCTCGAAGAAGCGGATCGCTTGGGCGCAACGCCGGTGTTGGTCTCGGATGGAGACATGCTGGCAGGCGGGATCCTGCTGCGCGACCGTCTACGCGACGGTGTACGCGAAGCGACTGCGGCGCTCGCGCGCCTGGAGATCAAGAATCAGTTGATGTTGACGGGCGACCGGCGCAGGGCCGCCGAGATCATCGCGCGTGAAGCGGGAATCGGGAACGTGGAGGCGGAACTGTTACCCGAGCAGAAGGCCGAGCGCATTCGTCAACTCGAGTTTCAGCACCGCACGGTCGCCATGATCGGCGACGGGATAAACGATGCGCCCGCGCTTGCCAATGCCAGCGTCGGTATTGCTGTCCGCGGTGCGGCCGATATTGCCGCCGAAGCCGCCGATGTTGTGTACATGCCGCACTCGCTCGAGGACCTTCCAAAGTTTTTCGAGGTCAGCCGTAAAGCAGTGAATACGGCATGGCAGAACATCATCGTTTTTGCCGGGCTTGTCAACCTGGCGGCGGTAGTGACTGCCGCGAGCGGCGTGATCGGGCCGATTGGCGCTGCTCTTACGCACCAGCTCTCTTCGTTCCTGGTGATGATGAACTCGCTCCGGCTTCTCCGAGTGACGCCCGCGCGTCCACGGATTCCGGCGCTCATCGCCCATACTCCCATTCCGCAGGCTTGGGATCGCCTTCGGAATGTGGTTGCAAGAGTCGATCTGTCCAGCTATGCAGTCTGGCTCTACAGGCGTCGTGGTGAGCTGGTCCGGCCAGCTATAGCGGTGAGCGCTGCTGCAGTTCTACTCAGCGGAGTTTACACCATACGCCCGGACGAAGTGGGAATCGTGCTGCGCTTCGGACGCAAAGTGCAGCCTTACAGCGGACCGGGTCTGCACTATAAGTGGCCATGGCCGATGGACCGGCTAACGCGTATCAAAGTTCACCAGGTCCGCGTGATCGAAATCGGGTTCCGCTCGAATGGCGCTGCGCCCGCGAGCGAACCCGGCGCTTATGAATGGAATGCCCAGCACCGCACGGGCAGATATCAGCGCAAGCCGGAAGAGACCTTGATGTTGACAGGCGACCAGAACATGATTGAGCTGAATGCGACGGTGCACTACGACCTGCTTCGTCCTGACGAGTTTCTATTCCGTCAACTGGATGGCGAGAAAACCGTGCGCGCGGCGGCCGAATCGACCATTCGAATCATCGCGACCACAACACCATTAGACGATCTGCTCACGACGGGGAAACATGCGGTGGAACTGAGGGCCGCGAGTGAGTTGCAGCGCCGACTGGACAAGTACGCCAGCGGTATTCGCGTGCTCAGTTTCCGCCTGCAGGATGTGCACCCCTCGCTCGAAGTTGTGGATGCCTTCCGGGAGGTTTCGGGAGCATACGAAGAGAAAAACCGATTGATCAATGAGGCCGAGGCATATCGCAATGAGCAGATTGCGCTCGCGCGCGGCAATGCAAAAGCACGACTCGAACAGGCAGATGCCTATAGTACAGGGCGCAAGAACCGGGCCGATGGGGATGCGGGCCGGTTTATTCAACGGGAAACGGCATCGCGATTCGCGCCGCGGCCGACCGAGCTGCGTTTATACCTGGAGACAATCGAGCAGGTACTGCCCGGGAAGAAAAAGCTGATTGTGGATCGCACGAAAGCGGCCCGGCGTCTGTTGCTTATGGAGGATGGTGTCGAGCTCGGACTTCCTGCAGGAAATCCGGCATTTATCTCGCCTGATCAGAAGAAACCCGATCAGATCAACCCACCAG
>JAFAQG010000987.1 GCA_019246575.1 Acidobacteriaceae bacterium | reverse complement strand
GTCGCCTCGAACAGATCGAGCAAGGCCTGAATAAGAAACGCGTAGTCGTCAAGGAAACCTTCGACAGCGGCCTGCCCCTCGCAATACCGGCGAAAAACAGTGCCGGAACCGGGTTCGTGCATTGCGGACATCAAAAACGAAATGGCGCGTTTAGCTGCCTCGACGTGTGTTTCGTCGCCTAATACTGTGTAGCTTTTGGCGAGAGCCGATATCATGAGCGCGTTCCAAGATGTCAGAATTTTGTTGTCGAGATGTGGTCGCGGGCGGCGGGCTCGCCGTTCAAACATTTTGCCCTTAGAGCGCAGTAGCGATTCAATTGCCTCGGCACGTGAGATGGCAACTCTATTCGCAGCATCTTCAACCGTCAATGCCTCGTAGAGAATGTTGCGACCAGTAAATTCGCCGTGCGGATCTTGTGCGACATTGCCATTTTCTTCAACCCCGTAACGAGCGCAGAACAGGGCGGGATCGGAGCTTCCGAGGACGGCGTCGATTTCGGATTTCCTCCAGATGTAGAATGCGCCTTCCCCGGAGTGCGACGGATCTTCGGGATCAGGACTGTCGGCGTCCTCGGCGGAATAGAAAGCGCCCGAGGAATCCGTCATGTCGCGCAAAACGTAGGTAAAGATGCCGCGAGCAACCTCGGCAAAGGACGGCTCACCGGTGATCTGATAAGCCTCCAGGTACGAGACGGCGAGTTGCGCCTGATCGTAAAGCATTTTTTCGAAGTGCGGAACGAACCAGCGCTCATCCACCGAATAGCGGTGAAACCCGCCGCCGAGGTGATCGTGCATGCCGCCTTTCGACATGGCGCGCAGAGTTGCGGCTGTCATCTCCAGCGCCTCACCGTTGTTTTCGAGCGCGTAATACCGCAACAGGTAATTGAGGACGACGGGCCGGGGAAACTTCGGCGCTGAGCCGAAGCCGCCCCAACGGGTATCAAACGTCCGGCGGAACTGCCAGAAAGCAGAGTCAAACACTCCCCGGTCCACTTCGCGGGAGATTTTCGCCGAACTCGTCATGGAACGGAGCTGTTCGAGAACGTTCGCACTCGAACTTAGGACGCGATCCCGCTCCTTGCGCCAGGCGTGCGCGAGATGCCGGAGCAACTCAGCAAAGCCTGGCCGGCCGTAGCGCGAGTCCGGCGGGAAATAGGTTCCGCCGAAGAACGGCTTCAGATCGGGCGTGAGCCAGACGGACATCGGCCAACCGCCGCTTCCAGTAGACGCCTGGACGAAGAGCATGTAGATGCGATCTATGTCGGGCCGCTCTTCACGATCGATCTTGATGGGAACGAACTCACGGTTCAAAATCTCGGCCACGCGCTCGTTCTCGAACGACTCGTGGGCCATGACGTGACACCAATGACACGTGGAGTAGCCGACGGAAAGGAAGATGGGCTTATCCTCCCTGCGTGCCTTTTCAAACGCCTTCTCACCCCAGGGCAGCCAGTCGACGGGGTTGTGCGCGTGCTGACGCAGGTACGGACTTTTCTCGTCGATAAGTGCGTTGGTGTGCATGTTTCAGTCTAGCGATCAGAACTAGAATTCACCCTTCGCGAGCTTTGATTCAAGCGAGAATGGTAATCGTGCGGCTGTTCCTGTTATTCTTCATCTCCGCGCTGGTGCTCTGCGGAGAAACACTCAAGCTTTATCTCAAAGACGGCAACTATCATGTGGTTCGCGAGTATCAAGTCGAAGGCGATCGCGTCCGTTTCTACAGCGTTGAGCGGAGCCAGTGGGAAGAGATGCCCACCGAGCTTGTCGACTTGGCCAAGACGAAGAAGGAACATGATGAAAAACAGCAGGAGAGCTTAAAGGAAGCCCGGGAGCAGGACCAGGAAGAACAGGCCGAACGCGCTCTGCGGGGTGAGATCGAATCAATCCCAATGGACACAGGCGCTTATTACAACGTGAACGGACAAGTAAAGCAACTAGAGGCGGCGTCGTATCAGGTGATCACGAACAAGAAGCGACAAACCCTGAAGCTCCTGTCGCCGGTTCCGCTGATACCGGGACGCGCTTCGGTCGTCATCCAGGGCGAACATGCGAAGTTTGTCGTGCATGACGAGCGGCCGACGTTCTATTTCAGACCGGAGAAGCAGGAACGCTTTGGCATTGTTCGGGTCACGCCAAAGAAGAACGCTCGCGTCGTTGAGAATGTGTCCATCGTGCCGGTGTCCAACGAGAGCTTCGAAGACCGAAAACAGGTGGAGGTCTTTCAGCAGCAGATCGATGGCAACTTGTATAAGGTTTGGCCGGAGAAGCCGCTTGAGCCGGGCGAGTATGCACTGATGGAGTTCTCCGACACGGGCGACGCGAAAGACATCGAGTTGCTGGTGTGGGATTTTGCTTACGAGCCGGGAAAGCGTTGAACGCAGCCGCAGTACGCTACGGTCCCCGCTACCCGATCGCTAGGCCTGCTTTGCCGCTTGTGTCTGTTCCTTTGGCTCGATCTTCTCTATCAGAACTTTTGCGATGCGGTTGCGATTCATTTCGGTAATCGTGAAACGGCGGCCTCCGTATTCAACAAAGTCCTGCAGTTTCGGAATATACCCAAACTGATACAGCAGAAAGCCCGCGAGCGTTTCGAAACCTGCTTCTCCAGGCAGCGCGATATTGTAGCGAGTCTCAAGATCCCGAATGGTGGTGCTGCCCTCAAGCTGGAGTCTCTTGTCCTGGTAGGGCGGCCCGGGGCGGATGACGTCGTGCTCGTCTCCTATGTCCCCAAAGACCTGCTCCAGAACATCGCCCAGCGTGACCAGGCCCGTTACGGTGCCGAATTCATCGACGACAAGAGCCATATGCGTGTGCGAGTTGCGAAATTCGTCGACAAGCTGATTCAAAGGCTTCGTTTCAGGTATGACGAGCGGTTTTCGAATGAAGCGGCGTAAGCGTAACGGGCGGCCGGTACGGCGGATGTCATGAGCAAACCGGCGCTCTTCCCAAACACGCATGAGATCCTTGTAATGTAGAATGCCGATGATCTGCTCCGGGCGGTCCTCATAAACGGGCAAACGTGTGAACTTATGCTCAGCCATGATGCTGAGCACTTCATCGAGATCGGCATCGACGGACACAGAAACTATGTTGTGCCGCGGGGTCATGATCTCGCGAGCAGAGTACTCCGACAACTCGATCAGGTTCTGAATGGCGTCTTCTTCAAACTCGTGAAGATGTCCCTCATGACGGCTGGACTCGATGATGTACTTCAGCTCCTCGGGCGTGTGTCCGCCCCGAACATGGCCGCGGCCAACCCCCAGAGCGCGTAGCACTACGGCAGACGAACGCTCGATGACGACTACGAACGGCTGCGACACCCGATAAAAGACAAGCAGCGCTGGAGCCGCAAGCATTGCAAGGCGATCGGCTTTCTCGATCGCCAAATTCTTAGGAACGACCTCGCCGATTACTACATGTGCGTAGCTAATCACAAGGAAAGCTAGGGCGAATGCGAGAGCGTGGACAGCTAGCGGCGGTAGTCGCACCTGCGCTGGCCCAAGTGCATTGCGGAGCAGCAGGTAAAGCGTATCTTCCCCTGCCCAGCCCAGTCCCAGACTCGCTAAGGTGACACCAACCTGAGTAACAGAGAGCAAACGACCTGGGTTTGCGAGCAGATTCAAAGCAGTTTGGGCGCCTGCGTGACCTTGCTTCGCTAATTCGCGTAAACGTGATTGGCGTACGGAAACGAGTGAGACCTCGGCCGCAGCAAAGAAGCCGTTCGTAGCCAGAATAAGCAACAAGACGAACAACCGGAGGGTCATCGTAAGTTACTGGAGCGCTGCAATCTGAACAGCTGCGTCCGTACTTAGACGGTAAAATCGGGGCGTGTTATCCCGCCTGATACGTGTCATCAATGCGGTCATAGCTGTTTTGGCCTTGCTCATCGTGATTGCAATTTACTGGTACGCGATCCGTCCCTTGCCCAAGACATCGGGTCAAATCAGCGCCCCCATTAGTGCTCCTGCAAACGTAGAGCGCGATGCACGTGGTGTTCCGCACGTGAATGCCGCCTCCTGGCAGGACGCCATCTTTTTGCAAGGTTTCGTAACGGCCCAAGACCGATTGTGGCAGATGGACAATTTGCGGCGGCTCGGGGCAGGTGACTTAGCCGAAGTTTATGGACCCGTGGCGCTACACCAGGACGAACGATCGCGCGCCCTGCGACTGCGCGCTATCGCCGAACAGGATCTTAAGCGGCTAACTCCCGAGGACCGCGATGTCTTCATCGAATACGCGCGCGGCGTAGATTACTTTATCGAGACGCACAGGGGCGATTATCCGCTAGAGTTTTCGCTGCCGGGTTATTCATACGACCCGCGTCCCTGGACCGTCGTCGATTCGATCCTGGTCGGACTGGTGATGTATCGCACTCTCACCGATACGGCCAGCCTGGACCTCAGTAGAGCGCGGCTGATGGCGATGACATCGGATGTCGCGAAGATGAACACCTTGTTTCCTGGACTACAGGGAGAATACGTGAGTGTAGGATCAAACGCCTGGGCCGTTTCGGGCGCGCGCACCGCTGATGGAAGTCCCATGCTCGCGAACGATGTACATCTTGAGTACGGGATTCCATCGACGTGGTACTTAGTCCATCTGAAAGCCCCCGGAATAAACGTGTCGGGCGCGGCCTTGCCCGGCACGCCCGGCATCATTCTTGGGCACAACACGCAGATCGCCTGGGGTTTGACGAGTCTGCAAGGCGATGTTATGGACCTGTACGCGGAAGAATTGGATCCGCGCACCGGCCGGTACATCTTTCAGGAACATTCAGAGCAGGCAGAGCTTGACTCCGAAATCATCGGAGTTCGCGGCGGGAAACCGGTCGTGTCAAATACCTGGGTGACGCGTCACGGTCCCGTGGTCGAATCAGGCGCGGGCAAATTGTATAGCTTGCGCTGGAGTGCAAACGACGGCTTTAGCTTTCCTTTCTGGGCCATCGACCGCGCGCAAAATTGGGACCAGTTTCGGTCCGCGGTGCTTACTCTCTGGGGACCGGCGCTGAATTTCGTTTACGCCGATAAGGCGGGAAACATCGGATATCAGCTCGGCGGACGTGTTCCGATTCGAAGAAATTTCGAGGGCACAGTACCGCTCGACGGCGCTTCAGGGAAATTCGAATGGGACGGGTATATTCCTCCCCAGCAACTCCCAACCTTGTACAACCCGTCCTCAGGCATGATCGTGTCTGCGAACCAGGACCCGTTTCCTTCCGGGTATCCTTATCGGGTTGACGGGAACTTTCACGACGGTTATCGAGCGCGTCAGATTCGGACAAGGCTAAAAGCAAATAGGAAGCTGGGCGTGCGTGACATGCTCGCAATTCAGAAGGACGTCTATTCGGCTTATGACCACTTCCTTGCTCGGCAGGTGATCGCGGCCGGTGCGCGCCACGCTCCGAGCGAAGACATACTTCGTGCTGCCATCGATGTGCTGCGCAACTGGAACGGGCAAATGGATAAGAATGAAGCAGCGCCGACGATTACCGAGCTACTGAGCACTCAGATGAGGTCCTGGCTGGTGCTGTCCGTTGTTAGGCCGGCGTCCCCGCGCGATCTCCCGGGTTCGCAGCTGTCTCATGAGAGTATTCCGAGCAGAAGGAACGCACCCGAGGTCCGGCCGAAAGATGACTTCGTTCCTGAGATTCTTCCCAGCTATCACGTTCTTGAGCAGTTGCTGCGAACTCGGCCGCCTGGGTGGGTACCGGACAACGACTGGGATGCGTGGATCATGAAAAATCTCGGGCCTGCGCTGGCAGAAGGCAAGCGCCGTCAGGGAAGCCGGGTAGCGAACTGGCAATGGGGCCGCATGCTTCGGTGGAAGATTGCCCACCCCGTCGGCAGTCGTTTCCCGTTCGTGCATGGCTACTTCGATATCGGCCCCGTAGAAATGAGCGGCTCCGGCACAACCGTTAAGCAGACGACAGCTTCGCTTGGGCCGTCGGAGCGCATGGTAGTGGACGTCGGCGATCTGGACAAATCCGTTCAGAACCTGCCCAGTGGCGAGTCAGGGATGGTCGCGTCCGCGCATTATAAGGATCAATGGTCGGCGTACTACGTGGGCAAGAGCTTTCCGATGCAATTCGAACACGTGAACGCCAAACAAGTGCTTCAGGTAAGGCCGGAACCTCACTCCGCAAACAGAAGATAAGAGGGAAGCGCAGCATGAGAGCGAATCGCATACAGGAACTGGATCGCACCAAAGAAGCTTATCCGATGCTGGCCGAGCTTCCGCCAGAGCATCTTCGAAAACTGTTGCAGGTGGCCGAAGAACGAGATTTCGGTAAGCGTACGGCGAGCACCGTCTAGCGAAGCAGCGGAGTGTTGGGCGATGCTTCGGGAATGGATGGAGCAGCGCAGGGCAGCAAGCCGGATGCAAAGAAAACGGAGCGCCGCAAGTGGTCGGCACAGGAACGGCAGAGGATTGTGCAGGCTTCGTTGAAAGCCGGCACAACGGTCGAGAGTGTGGCGCGTGTATATGGTGTGAACCCAAGTCAGATCTACGATTGGCGCAAACAGCACCGGCAGAGAATACAACAAGGCAAGCGTTCGGTTTTGCTTCCGGTGCAAGTGGAAGGCCTTAACTCTGGTACCTCAGAAGCAAAACCGGAGAGCAGCGTGGTTATTGAAGGGCGCGGTGTGCGTGTGACAATGAACGGCTGCATCGATACCACGGTAATCTGCCGTGTGTTGGAGTGCCTGGCAAGATGATATCTCCGCCGGCAGGCGCGCGGATCTGGATTGCAGCAGGGGTGACTGATCTGCGGCGGGGTTTCACCGGTTTGAGCGCGGCCGTGCAGACGGTACTCGAGCAGGACCCTTTTGCGGGACACGTGTTTGTGTTTCGCGGTCG
>JAFAQG010000330.1 GCA_019246575.1 Acidobacteriaceae bacterium | reverse complement strand
ATCGACTTCCCGTGGATGCTCAACGGTGATCCGTTGATTCTCTCGCACGGCTGGACCCCGGAAACCGGCTTCCTCAAGAGCCGCTGGAATCATTACAGCGAACAGACCGTCATCTACATGCTGGGCATCGCTTCGCCGACGCACCCTCTAAAACCCGAATCCTGGTACGCGTGGGACCGCAATCCGAACGAGTATGCGGGATACAAATATATCGGCGTGTCGCCGCTCTTTACGTACCAATACGCGCACGCGTTTATCGATTATCGCGGCCGGCGCGAAACCCGAGGATCGCATGTGGATTGGTTCGAAAACTCGGCTATTGCCACCCGCGCCCACCGCCAGTTCTGCATCGATCTCGCGAAAGACTTTCCAGGCTGCTACTCGGAAAATATTTGGGGTATCACGAGCTCGAACAGCGCGAAAGGTTATCGCGCCTGGGGCGGTCCGCCGCGAAACAAGGCGATAGATGGAACCGTCGTGCCGTGCGCCGCGGGCGGCTCGCTCATGATTACGCCCGATATTACGATTCCCGCGTTAAAGGCGATGAAAGAAAAATTCGGCGAGAGAATTTACGGCCGCTACGGGTTTACGGACGCCTTCCATCCCACCAATGGCTGGGTCTCGCCCGACGTGCTGGGGCTCGATGTCGGCATCACGCTTGTCAGCGCCGAGAATCTGCGCACCGGCAACGTGTGGAAATGGTTCATGCGCAACCGCGAGATCGCTCGTGCGATGGAGTCGATCGGGTTGACGCGGGAGTGACGGGTGAGCGCTCCGACGCGCTGGGCTCAAAACACGATCTTTCCCGCCAGCTCAATCTGGCGCGGGTTATTTTGCTGAGTCGCGGTGATACGGCCGAAATCCCCGCTCCTTGGATCGGCGTTCGGAGCTCCAAAACGCGGATGATTTAGCGCATTGAAGGCGTCAAAGCGTAGCTGAACCTTGGTGCTTTCTGTTATTTTGAAATTCTTGTAAAGGCCGACGTTGAATTCATTGATACCGGGCTCGCGCACATCGCCCCATCGCGTCGGGATTCGCCGGACGTAAGTCGCGAAATCCTGGTACACGCCATTGTGAATGCCGGCGGCAAGGTCGGCTGCAGTTGGTTTGTAGTTGTATCCCGGGTAATTCTGAAGAATTGTTTTCACCCAGTCGGGAACAGTCGAGAGATCGGTGGCCTTTGTAGGAAATGGATAAAATTGCGACGTATCGAACCAATGATCGAGCGTGCGCTGATCGTTAGGCAACGAAAAATCATTTCCGGTGAAGAAGAAGTTATCGGTTGCGGTGAACGCGACCGGCGTTCCACGTTCAGCGGTGTACTGGCCCGATAGCTCCCAACCGCCAAGCAGCAAATCAAGAGGCTTCGAAAGGTTGCTACCCCATCTCTTCCCGCGACCGAAAGGAACTTCCCAAATCGGCGCGATTGATAGCACTAGCGGGTGATCCTCTCCCCCGAGCTTATGCTCCACGTATATGCCTGCGTTCTGTGGACCCAAGAGCGACGTGTCCTCGAACAGTTTCGACCACGTGAACGAATTGATTACGCTGAAGCCTTTGCTGAACCGATGCTCCACCTTCACCAACATCGCATCGTATTGATTCGTCCCGACGGGATCATTGGTTCGGTTGCGATCGCCTAACAGCGCGATCGGTCGGATTATTTGATTAATACTTATACTTCCAGAACTGCCGATGCCTCCGCTAATGTTCGGTATGCCATTGAAGGGATTCGGAACGTTAGTATCCCAAAGCAGAGTATCGTTCGGTTTGCCAGAGGCGTCAAACTGCGGAGTGTGTAACTGCTGCCAAAGTGCGAAACTGGGGAGATTGACGTTTCGAGTCTGATAGATGTTGTAGGTCTTATTATGCGAGTAGCCGATCTCGAACAGCCACGTCTTGATCTGCTGCTGTAAGTGGAAACTGTACTCCCACGAGTAGATTCGGTTCAGATCCTGATTCATCCACGTAAATCCCTGGCCCAAGTTCGTTAAGGGTCCGAGCGATGAGCCGGTAGGGGGAAAAATACCGGTACTAAACGGATTTGAAAGTGTGTCAAATGGAGTAAAATTGTTGTCCTTCGTAACAAGCAAAGGTGTCGTGCGGCTGAAACCATTCTCCGCATCCTGACTGTCGGCGTTACCATACTCGAAGCTCGCTTGCGTGAAGCGACCGAATCCGCCGCGAAACACCGTTGTCGGACGGATCTGGTACGCAAAGCCCACGCGCGGCTGCCACTCGTGCCAGTCGGGATGATAAGCTTCGCGCGATTGGCCATTCACTCCGGCAAACAATTGTGCGCCGCGGACCTGGAAGGCACTCGCGGGAAGAATTTGCTTCAATAGTTGGATGGCTTGGTAATTGGAATTGCTGGGGTTATTGTAAGTGGGGTTATTTAGGATCGCCGCGTATGCTGCCTGTGTCTGCGCGCTGATGGGACTGATAAAGTTCGGATCGTAATTGGTCGTCAGTCGGTCAAAGCGCTCGGTAATGGGCCGCTCGTAATCCCAGCGTAAGCCGAGGTTGAGCGTAAGCCGCTTGCCAACGCGCCAGTCGTCCTGAAAATATAGGCCCGCGAAGCGCTGCGAGTAAATCGCACTATCGTTCACCGGGAAGCTGCCGCCGGATGGTAAGCCCAACAAAAACGAGCCGAACGTTGATCCGCTTCCGGGGCCATCATTGTTTTGAGTCGCCTGCCTGCGCGTCCAGACATTATTGAAATCGAATCTCCCTTGATTGCCGAGCGCGGCGTTGGCCTGTTGCAGAACCCAGTATTCCGCGCCGTAGCGAAATGTGTGGTTTCCATAAACATGTGTGAGCGAGGCCAACCATGTGTAGTAAGTATTATTGGTGTAACTCCCGGCATTGCCAGCTCCGAAATTGACGGGGTTGTCCGTCGGATTTCCACCGAACCCCGTGATATAGGGGAACGAGGGCTTGACCATCTGCTTGACAAAGCTCGCCGGAAACCCTAACTGCGTCGGGTCGAATCCCGCACCGTCGCTGTACGACGGCTCTTCGAAACGGTTCAATGTGAATCGCAGATCGAGAATCTTTGTCGCACTTACGGTCCAAACATGATCGAAACCCGCGCTCTTCGCGATGCGCTGCATGTGGTTCCCGGTTGCCGCGTCGTTGTAGTAGTTATCGAGCGATTCAGTCAGGTGGCTCCAGCGCAACGTAACAAAGCTTTTATTCGAATTGTTCCAGTTCTCATCCGCACGTATGGACAAGACAGGAAAATCGTCCTGGCGCGTTGCGGCCGAGATGAAGTTCAGACTGGCGTTGCCTCCCGGAGCACTCGGCGTATTCGGCAGTGGAAGAAACTTGAGGATGTTCAGGGCAACGGGGTCGAGCCGATTCGCCGGGATCTTGTCGCCAGGAAACGGCTGGCGGATGCCTGTCGAGGTCGAGCGGTCGACAGTCCGCGGATCGTAAACCACGATCGGGTACCGAACACCCGCTGAAACGGTAAAGGATTGCGTAAAGTCGCCCGTGCGCTCCAGGGCCGTGGGCACGGAGCGTGTACCACCCGTCCGCGGGTCGATGTTTTTGGTTCGATCATAGGACACAAAGAAGAATGTCCTCTGTTTCCCGTTGTAAACCTTCGGAATCCAGACCGGGCCGCCAATGGTGCCGCCGTATTCATTGAAGTGTATGGGCGGAACCGCTCCTCCGGACGCGTTCGTTTGAAAGAAATTGGCGTTGAAAACGCTGTTCTGGTTGTATTCGTACAGCGTACCGTGATAGTCCGCAGTTCCGCTCTTGGTCTGCATGTTGACCGTGCCACCTGCCTGGCGGCCAATCGAGGCATCATAGGCGTTCGTCTGTACGCGGAATTCCTGCAGCGAATCTTGAGGCGGAATAAACGAGACATAGCCGCCCGATTTCGTGTCCGGCA
>JAFAQG010000329.1 GCA_019246575.1 Acidobacteriaceae bacterium | reverse complement strand
CCAGACCATCGATTCGCTTTGTGCGATGCTAACGCGCCAGATGCCTGTGGTCTCCCGCTTTGGCGGTACACCCGAGGTGATCGAGCATGCCGAGGAACTCTACCGCCTTGCTGCGCGGCACACGATTCGGGAACTGGCTGAAAGCAGCGCCGAGGGGCAACGGTCCTTGTTCCGGCGCGTATCGCGGCACTTCGATAACGATCTGGCGCGCCTCGAGAACCAGGTCGCAACGATGCTTGCCAGGCGCGACCAATGGCGCGCGTTCCGAAACAGCTCGCATCCGCGTAACGTGCAGGACTTTTGCGATCTGCTCTGCTTTGGCGAGGAAGCGTTACGAAACGTTTTTCGACGCGCAGGTCAGGTGGATTTTACGGAGATCACTCGCGCCGCAATCGACGCTCTTGGAACGCCGGAGGCTCCGAGCGATTTGCTCTACTGGCTCGATTACCGGATCGAGCACTTACTGGTCGATGAATTTCAAGACACCTCGTACGCGCAATATGAGCTGTTGAAGGCATTGACGGAGCAATGGTCGGATGGCGATGGCCGCACATTGTTCGTTGTCGGCGACCCGATGCAGAGCATTTATCGTTTCCGAGAAGCCGAAGTTTCGCTGTTCCTGAAGTGCTGGAAAGAGCAACAACTCGGGTCTGTACGGCTCGATCGCATTCGCCTGATTTCGAATTTCCGCTCGACCCCTGAGATCGTGCAGTGGACACAGCGCACTTTCGCGCCTTTGATGTGTGAAGACGATCTAGCGCACGGCGGAGTGAAGTTGAGACCCGCGGAGGCAACCAGGCCCGAGGGCGGAATTGTTCCGAAGCTGATCCCGTTTATCGACGATAAAGGGGAGGAAGAGGCGCGCGAAGTTGTGCGGCTGGTCGAAAAAGCTCTGCCGCATGGAGAAGTTGCAATTCTCGTACGGAGCCGGAATCACCTTGCCTCGATGCTGCCGGCGCTTCGAAGCGCAAACATTCGTTACGAGGCGATCGACATCGATCAACTGCGAGACGAGCAGCACATTCTGGATCTGATCTCGCTCACACGGGCCATTCTTCATGTAGGCGATCAAGTGTCATGGCTCGCGTGCGTGCGTGCCCCGTGGTGTGGTTTGACATTGAGTGAGCTCTCGAGCTTAGCGGAGCACGAGCCGGACCGGACTATCTTAGATCTGCTGTCGGACCCTGAAAAGATCGCGCGCTTGTCGAGCGAGGGCCGCCAGCGAGCGCTTCGATTTCAGGACGTCATGACGAGAGCCGTTTCACACGCGGGGCGGCTTCCGCTCCGCGACTTGGTCGAGCAGACATGGCTTGCTTTGGGCGGTCTCGCAGTGCTTGCTGAGAAGAGCCATCTCGAAGATGCCGAAACTTACCTTGACCTACTGGAACAGTTCGAAGAGGGTGGGACGATTCGCGATTTCAGCTTGCTGAACGAGCGCCTGGAGTTTCTTTTTGCCAAGCCGGTGACAGGCGCGGATTGCGTGAAAGTTATGACCATCCACAACGCGAAGGGCCTGGAGTTCGATACGGTGATCCTGCCGAAGCTGGGTGCACCGACAAGAGTGCGCGAGCGCGATCTTCTTATTTGGACGGAACAGATTGAGGAGGATGGAAGCGCAACACTTCTCGTTGCAGCGCAACCGCCGCGGGGCGTTGACGATGAGGAGTACGAACGGGTTTGCGACGAAATCGATATCACGGAAGAGCACGAATTGAAGAGGCTCTTCTATGTCGCGGCCACGAGGGCAAAAAACCGGTTGTATCTCGTCGGGAACGCAAATGCGAAGAAAGATAGAACTGCGTGCAGTAAGGCGGGGAGCAACACGTTTCTAGGCCTGATCTGGTCGAGCGTGGAGGGGGAATTCGATAAGGCGCTGCGCCGTAAACAGTGGCAGCAGGGGACGCTTTTTCCTGAGTCAGCTGAGCCGGTCAACATCCTGCGGCGTCTGCCGGCAAATTGGCGTACGCCAAAGCTGGACATGTCGATCGTGTGGCAGCCCGAGCTCCGGCGGGCGACGGCGTCGGCTCGCAAGATCACGTACGAATGGGTCAGCGACACGGGCCGGCATGTTGGGACAGTTGTTCACGAGGCGCTGAAGCGTATGGCGCGCGAGGGCACGGAAAAGTGGAATGTTGACCGGCTTGCGTCGCTTGCTCCAACGTTTACATCTGAGCTCTTGCGGCTGGGAGTTGCGCAATCGGAGGCGAAGCGTGCCTGCGAGGAAGTAGTTCGAGCTTTGACAAACACGCTGCGAAGCGAGCGCGGGAAGTGGATTCTTGCGGCACGTGAAGATGCCCGTTCGGAATGGGCGGTTAGTGGCCGAATCGGTGACAAGCTGGTGAACGGTACCGTGGATCGCGCATTCCGTGACGAGAAGGGCCGGTTGTGGATCGTTGATTACAAGATCAGCGAGCACCAAGGCGGCGAGCTGAACGTTTTCCTTGAGGAAGAAGAGCGGCGCTACCGCGCGCAACTGGACAACTACGGCACGCTGCTCTCACGCATGATGGATGGACCGATTCACCTGGGGCTGTATTTCCCGCTGCTCGACGCGTGGCGCGAGTGGCGGTTTGCGGAAGAGATCGCCGAACCGGCTCACTAAACTGGTTGCTGATGTCCGCAAGACTGACGGCAAACGTAAAGGCAGGTGGGTGTGCGTCGAAGCTGAGTCCGAGGATTCTGGACCGCGCCTTGAAGGCGGTGCCGCCGGTCACGAACGAAAGGGTTCTGGTTGGCTACGATACAGCGGATGATGCAGGCGTATACGACTTAACCGAGAGCGCGGGCAAGCCGCTGGCCGTGGTGCAGACCGTCGATTTTTTCACACCGATTGTGGACGATCCTTACACATTCGGCGGGATTGCCGCGGCGAATGCGTTGAGCGATGTGTATGCGATGGGCGGGCGGCCCGTGACTGCGCTGTCCTTAGTTGTGTTTCCGGCGAAGGGCGAAATTCAGGATCTGGAAGCGATTCTGAAAGGCGGTGCGGACAAGATTCGCGAAGCGGACTGCGTGATTTTAGGTGGGCACAGCATATCGGAAGACGAGGTGAAATTTGGCTACGCGGTAACCGGGCTGATCGACCCGAGGCGGATTTTGACGAATGCGGGTGCGAAGCCGGGGGACGTGCTCGTTTTTACGAAACGAATCGGCACGGGCGTGATCTCGACGGCATTGAAACAAAGCATCGTGGAACAGCAGCACATGGACGCGTCGATCGAGCAAATGCTCACGCTGAATCGCGATGTCTGCGAAGCGATGCTCCGGCGCGAAGTTCATGGTTGTACGGATGTGACGGGTTTTGGACTGCTGGGACATGCGAGGGAGATGGCGCTGGCGAGCAGAGTAACGGTCGAGATTTGCGCGAGCGCCGTTCGATTCCTGCCCGGGGCCATTGAATATTCCAAAGCCGGGGCGCATTCGGGCGGTCTGAAGAATAATCGCGAATTTGTGGAGAGCTGTGTGGCGATGCGGGGCGAAATCCCGGCGGAGATCGAGGCATTGCTATACGATCCCCAGACGTCCGGAGGCCTGCTGATCTCGTTGGGCGAAGAAGAAGCGAGAAAGCTGATTGAGGACCGGCCGGAGTGTTACGCCATCGGCAGAGTCAAAAATTACGAAACGAAGCCAATCGAGGTGCTGGCCTGACCGTAAAAACGAACCCGCTGATCATCGCACTCGATGTGGACAGCACGTCCGAGGCCTTGAGACTGGTGGAAGCCATCGGAGCCCGTGCCGACATCTACAAGGTCGGCATGGAGTTGTATGCGGCCGGCGGTATGGAGTTCGTCGAGTGCCTGGGGTCGCTTCGCAAACAGGTTTTTCTGGATCTGAAGCTCTATGACATCGGCGAAACGGTGAAGCGGGCGACGAGGCAGATTTGTAAAAACGAAGCCATTCGGTTCTTAACCGTCCATGGCAGCCGGCCCGTGATGAGCGCGGCTGTTGAGGGTCGGGGCGAAAGCGCGACGAAGCTGCTGGCAGTGACAGTATTGACGAGCTTCGACCAGGAAGATCTGGCGGATCTCGGATATTCGGTTCCGATTTCGGAATTGGTGGAACTGCGGGTAGAGAAAGCAGTGGAGAGCGGGATGGATGGAATTGTGTGCTCGGGTTTGGAAGTGGCGCGGGTGAGGGAGGTTGGCGGTTCGAAGTTAACACTTGTTGTCCCGGGTGTCCGATCAGCGCAGGTGGAGGCGGGGGATCAGAAACGCGTTGCGACGCCGGCGGAAGCGATGCGCGAGGGCGCGGATTTTCTTGTGATTGGAAGACAGGTGACGCGGGCGGCGGAGCCGGCCGCCGCCTGCGAACAGATCCTGTCGGAGATTCAGGTTACTTCTTAGAAGCCAGCAGATCGAGGATGGCTTGGTCGTCGGGGGAGCCGAGCCCGGTGCAGCAATCCCAGCCGGTTGCGGCTTTGTAAGCGCCATTCGTTCCGGTTGTGATGTCATGCAGCACCTTGTGTTGTGCGATAGTG
>JAFAQG010000325.1 GCA_019246575.1 Acidobacteriaceae bacterium | reverse complement strand
TACTGCGCCGATTTCAAATGGGAAGCGAAGCCGGTCGAAACAGCGCAGGCGAAAACGCCTAGTCGCGAACGGGTAAAGCTCCTCAGCCGCGGGGCGGTCGCCTGCGTGACCGCTGTTTTGATCATCGCTGCTGCAGTTTTCCTGTGGCTGGGCCACGCAAACAACTCTAGCTCCGTGAACGCGAAGTCAAGCCCTGTTGCCGCGCCTCTTCCGAGTGTGATGTCAGCCACGGGAAATCTTCGGATTCTCGCTGGCTCGAGCGGTGCGTACACAGATCGCAGCGGAAACACCTGGGGTCCGGATCGGTTCTCTAGCGGAGGTTCTGTCGTTGTTCGTCCCGCTGAACGTATTTATAGAACCCTGGATCCCGATATTTACAGACACTTACGTCAAGGTGACTTTCGCTATGACATTCCGCTGGCGCCAGGGTCTTACGAATTACATCTTCATTTTGCGGAGACAGGGTTAGCCGATTTCATCAGCGCGGAATCGAGCGGCGAGGGGCAGCGGGTTTTCCGTATCTCGGCCAATGGCAAACCGATTCTGGATTACTTCGATGTGGTGGCGGACGCCGCCGGCTCCAATATTTCGGACGAGCGCGTGTTCCGGGACATCTCGCCAGCCGCCGACGGATTCCTGCACCTGACTTTTACCTCAATGAGGAGCACGGCGATGCTGAGTGGAATCGAGGTGCTGCCCATCACTCGAGGCAAGGTAACGCCCGTCCGAATTCGAGCGGGCTGGCCGACGTCGTGGCAGGATTCCGGGGGGCAGCAGTGGCGGGCCGATTCCTATTTCTTAGGAGGAAACGCCCTCGTCCGAACTACGAATCCCGCGCGAGACAGCAACTCGCCGGAGATGGGCCTCTATGCCAGCGAGCGGTGGGGACATTTTTCCTACGCTGTGCCTGTGGCGGATGGGCGGTATCGGGTGAACTTGAAGTTCTGCGAAGGTCATTACGGCCGGCAGAACATTGGCGTGGGTGGGCCGGGCAGTCGCGTCTTCGACGTGTACTGCAATGGCGTAGCGCTGCTGCGGAACTTCGATATCTATAAAGAAGCAGGAGGAGAGGGTCGGCCGCTGGAGCGAACCTTTTCCGGTATCCGGCCCACGGCTCAAGGCAAAGTTGTGCTGACTTTCGTTCCCATTACGGGCATGGCCTGCGTGAACGGGATCGAGCTGCTCGAAGACTCAAGGTAGCAGTTCCGGTACGGCAAATCCGTCGTCATGCCGGTATTTGCCCTTAAGGCTCCCGTCTGAAAGCGTCAGAGAATCTATCGCTGGGAAAACCTACTCACTGAGTTCTTGAGCTACCAAGAACACAGGCGCAAACGGACGTTTTTTGGACAGAGTCGCCCGAGAGCCCGTCAGTTTCCGACCGCCGACCGTTCGGGAACGTCCCTGAAAGCGCCGCCGAACAGGGAAAAATTACTTTGGCGCGCACTGATAATAACGCGGGACTTGCTAAGGAGGCGTAGAGGTAAGGCGCGTTAAATCAGACGCTTACGTGAATCGCTTTACGCGGCGGCGGTCGCGCGCCTCATATGGCCACTGCCGTGCTCCTTTCTCTTGCGTGAGGAGAACTATGAATCGAAGTTTCCGATTCCTGCTGGGCGGATTCGTGCTGTCAGGAGCCTTGACAGCTCCCAGTGCAATTTACGCGGCGCAAAACCGCACTCCGGACAACACGGCCGTAAACAAGCAGGATCGCAACACCCATCGCCCGACGGCGGACCAAGGCAAGAACAACAGGTCTGATCGCGATTTAGAGAAACATATCCGACAAGATGTAGTCCACGACAAATCTTTATCGACTTACGGGCACAACGTGAAAATTGTTGCTGATCGCGGCAAGGTGACACTGCGCGGACCCGTTCATTCCGAAGATGAAAAACGTGCCATCGAAGAACACGCGCGCAAACATGCGGGCGAAGGCAACGTCGCGAATGAACTGACGGTCAAAGAAGACCACGACGCGCGCAGATAATCTCAATCGAACAAATCAAAAAGGAGAAAACTGAATGGCAGGGAAAAATACAGCAGCTTACGGCATTTATAGAAGTCGCGAGCTGGCGGAAGGTGCGGTCGACCGGCTGCTTGCAGCGGGCTTCCGCAACGAAGACATTTCGGTGCTGCTGCAGGACAATGTAGGAACCAAAGATTTTGCTCACAAGAAGGAAACTAAGGCCCCGGAAGGTACGACAACCGGCGTTGTTGCCGGCGGCGCGATTGGCGGAACGCTAGGGCTGCTGGCAGGCATCGGTGCGTTAGCGATACCGGGCTTGGGGCCTTTCATTGCCGCTGGTCCTATTATGGCGACCTTGGCAGGTATCGGGTCTGGCGGAGTAGTCGGCGGTATTGTCGGTGCGCTTGTCGGCATGGGCATTCCTGAATATGAGGCAAAACGTTACGAGGGCCGGATCAAGGAAGGCGGGATTCTTGTATCCGTTCACTGCGACAACAGCGAGTGGACGAGCAGGGCGAAGGATCTGCTGAAGCAGACCGGCGCCGAAGATGTTTCTTCTGCGGGCGAAGCCTCTGCCGATTACGCCCAAAGCGACAAGCCAATCGGAAGAGGAACCAGTACGGTCTAACCCGTCCCGGTCCGCGCCAACATTACCGACCCGGCGATCTCCACTAAGAATCGCCGGGTTTTGTTTTCTTGTCCCGTCTTATGCGTACTACTTGCAAGTAGCTCCTGTGTGACGGGCCAATCGTCCCTTGACGGACCATCATCATCGTTCAGCGGTCAAGGGGGGCCGCGGCGATGGTGAAGAAGCAGTCAAGGAAAGGAAAACTGAACGTTCCGAAAGCAGTATTGCGGTTGCCGGACCTGGATCAGGCGAGGTCGGCGGTCTTGAACAGTCGGAGTTCTGTCGACGCGCAACGAGGGTACAGGCACGCCATTGACGAATTCGTCGCGTGGTACTGCTCGGAGCCTCGGCTGTCCTTCAGCAAGACCGTTGTCCTCCGGTATTGCATACACCTGGAGTCTCGGGATCTGGCGCCCAGCACGATCAACCTTCGGCTCGGCGCGGTGCGCCGCCTCGCGTACGAGGCTTCCGACTGCGGGCTGCTAAGCCCGGGCTTGGCGGCCGGCATAACACTCGTAAATATTTCTTTGCGCAGAATCTAAAGGATTTACCCGCGCGACGCCCTTCTGCGCCGGTCCGTTTTCGCCCGCTCCCGTGCTATCGTCAAGCCGCACCATGAACGCCCGCAGTCAGGCATTCCACCTCCAAGAACAACTGATCGACAGCTCCGAACCGGGCCACGGCATTAGCGAGGCCCAGCTCCGCGCCGATCGCGCCAACGCGCTACTTTCAACAGGTCCCCGCAGCGAGACCGGCAGCGCATCTCCTCGAGCAACGCCGTGAAGACCGCGCTGACTGGAAAGACCTCTCCGAAGCCGCCTGACGCCGATTCAGAAGCGGGCGAAGCAGGTCAGGTTTTTTTGATTAACCGTCCGGCTAACGGTTAGCGGCCGAATCACGCGCGCCTTTCCAACGCATTCAACCATAACTGTCTAAACTGGCCCCGCACGCGGCATACTGTATGAAACGTAGCAGCCGCGAAACTTCGCGTGACACGATAGCTCCACGTTGAGATACGCTGGGTACCCGTGGCAGAAATCGCGACCATGATTCTTGCGGAGGCGTAGATGCAAAGACCAAATCGCAGAACTCTGTTGAAAGGCGGACTGCTGTCCGTTGCGGGAATGGCAGGACTGCCATCGCTGTCGGCCGCCGCCGAGGAGGCCAGCACTCCATACAATCGGCCGAAATTGAAGATTACGGATATCCGCACGGCCGAAGTCCGTGTGCACGGCTATCAGGTACACGTCCGTGTGTACACCGATCAAGGCATTATCGGCCAAGGTGAAAGCACCGACGCGGCTTCTGGAAATGTTCCGCTGATCCGATCTTTCTCGC
>JAFAQG010000139.1 GCA_019246575.1 Acidobacteriaceae bacterium | reverse complement strand
GCGATCTACAGTGCCTTTACGCACACGGATCCGTTCTTCCAGCCGGACCCGTGCGATCCGCAGGGCACGCCTCCTGATCCCACCCCGCCCACAGCCGCAACACTCGACACCACCTATTTCACATCGCTTCTAAATCAGATCAGATCCAGACTCTCTTCGGTCGAAGGGTTTCAGCTTTACGGCTCGAATTGGACGAGTCATCAGGCGGCCTGCAACATCCCCGAGCAGGCGTTCGGCGCATTGGACAGCAGTGTGCATTTTCAACCGTGTTCGTATACGAACCCGACTGACTGGCTGAACGCGGTAGCCCTGAAGAATGGAGGAACTTCCAGCGGCAACAACGTTAACATGCGGAAACTGGAGATGCTGGCCCTCGCCTACAACCTGCCGGATTTAGGAACCAACTTCTACCAAAACGCCGATGTGGAAGCGCGCGTCATCGCCGGGCTGGACTTCTTTTCCTACATGCAGGCACTGAATGGCTGCTTTGGCAATCTGACCCAGTGGCCGGGTGTGGGCGCCACGATGCCTTCGGACGGAAATCTGCAGGGAAGGATTAACGCTCCGTGCAGCTCGATAGAAGGCGCCGGTACCGAAGCGATCGGCCTCGCTTTCCAGTTGATGGAAAACGATCCAGGTTTCCTCAGTGCGCTTAATCAGCCCATCAGTGATGCGCTGGAGCCCGGGGTGCTCCGCTGGCAGGCTTACCAGCAGATGT
Organism: Acidobacteriaceae bacterium; assembly: GCA_019246575.1. The sequence continues at coordinate 4,835 of JAFAQG010000139.1, read as the reverse complement.
TCGTCGCCAACGTAAATTTCCTAAATGCCGCCAACAATCACTGGCGGGGTCACGCACCAAACCAGGACATGCTGCAAGCCGGGTCCTTCATTTTGTCCAACAATGCGCTTACATTTCTCGATCAGCAGTACGGGACAAATCTTGCACTCCCGCAGTACGCAGCGCTCGAATACGTGTATCAGGCGGTCGGCTTAGCGACAGAGCAATATGGCGGAGTTTGGGTCAGCGATCGCGGGCTGTCCCTCGAAGTCAATGGTACAGGAAACGGCGGTTACGACGGTGGCTACGGCGAAAACGGCGTCCACCTGATGGTCCGCCTGGCGAAGTTCCTGCGGGATGCCGGCCTGGAAGGCTCCGGAAATCAGCCGGTTCATGATCAAGCCATCCGGGCTGTGCATGCGTTCAGTAACTTTCTTTTTCCCGCCACAACGGGATCAAGTAATGTTGCCACGATTCGCAAAGAAGAGAACATCACGTTCCGAAAGAATCTGAACGTGGGCGAAATCGATTTCGGTGGTTACTACACTTACTATGCCGGGGCCGAATTCTGCGATCCAGTTGCAATCCACCAGTTCTATCTCGAGGCTCAAAATGGGATTTCCTGGAGCGACCTTCCAACAACCGGCAACAGCCACTTCGATGACATCTTCACGGATTACTTAGAAGAATTAGGGGATTACGAGGCATTAGCGAGTTTATACAACTCGCAGCCCGATCCGACAAGTGTAACGCTCTTGAACGAGCCCGGCAGTCCGGACGGCGTATTTCTCGATCCGGAAGGCGGTGCGGTCTCAATCAAGAACCAGGGCGATCAAATTTTCATGGAGTTGAACTGGCGTCCGCTGCACGGAAGCGCGAAACCGGACCCGAACAATGAAATTGTAAACAACGTCGCTCGCATTCATCACAGCACGGCTACATTCGACCGTATTGCAACCATCAGCATGCCTCACGATGCGGCGACAGGCGCTTCGGGAGCATACACGTCCGGGCCGTATGGCACGCAGTACATCTGCCGATGGGGGAAGTATCTCGTCGCGCTCAATTGGCAGAGCGCGGACGCGACGCTTACGTTACCACCGGATATGACGCGTGGTACCGGCATCGATCTGGTTTCAGGCACAACATACGATCTTTCTTCAACGACGCAAGTGCCCGTTCCAGCCGATGGCGGAGTGGTGCTGTATGAAAACTGAGAATCGAAACAGGAGCTGCAGATAACCGTGAGACTCGTAGTCGTTTTTCTATTCAGTTGCTGGTTGTTAGTCGCCCAGACGAACACGGGCGGAATTGCCGGCACCGTATTCGACCCACATGGCGCTCCGGTGCCTCGTGCGAGTGTAAAGGTTGTTAACGCGGGCACCGATCAGACGATCACCTTGACGACCTCCGACACCGGCTCGTTCAACGCGACACACCTCGAACCCGTTACGTACCGTCTGCTTGTAGAAGCGCCGGGCTTCAAAAAGGCCGATGTCGAGGGAGTGAAGGTCGACACCTCAACAGTCACAACCGCCAATGTGACTCTCGAAATCGGCCAGGTGAGCCAGGAAGTAACAGTTACCGAAAAGACGCCGCCCATCAATGCCGAAAACGGCACCGTTGGCGAGACCATCACGGAGCGCCAGATCACCGATATCCCGCTGCCCGACCGTAACGTGCTTAACCTGATGCTCACGGTGCCGAACGTCAGCGGCGATGCGGTTTCCGAGACTCCCACCACGGGCACAGGTATCATAGCACCTGGGCAGGGGTTGAGTGTCGGCGGAGGCCGGCCGGGCGCAACCAGCTTCATGGCGGACGGCGTAGATAACACATCCGCAGGTTCTGCCCGGTCGATCAGTTCGTTTTCTCCCGACACTGTCCAGGAGGTGAACATCCAAACCTCGAACTACTCGGCGGAGTATGGCCAGACGACCGGCGGGATCGTCAACATCACCACTAAGAGCGGCACAAATCAGTTTCACGGTACCGGCTACTTTTTCAAGAAGGACCCAGACCTCAGCGCAGCGCCGTACACGATTGCCAGCACGAACCGGCCGGTATCGAACAACTTGATCAAAGAATACGGGTTTACGGTCGGCGGTCCCGTCTATTTACCGGCTTTCGGTATCGGGGGCAAGAAGCTCTACCGCGGAAAAGATAAGACGTTTTTCTTTTTTGCGTTTCAGCCGCGCCGCATTACCGATAGCGGAAATGTGTACAACCTGTTCCCCACGGAGGCCATGCGCGGGGGGAATTTCAGCAATACTGTCCCGGTTAACGGCGGCACGACGACACAGGACGTAATCAACAGCTTCCGGGCGCAGGGCGTCAATATCCCTGTCACCGGCGATTCGACTATTTATCAGGAATTCGATCTCTCAGGGAATAATATTGTGCGCCGCGCGGTTCCGTCCGGCACCGGGACATATCCGGTATGGCCGGGCGGCATTATCCCGGCGTCGTTTCTCGATCCGACTTCGCTTAAGCTGCTGAAGTATCTGCCGCTCCCGAATAGCGCGCCATTCATACAGCCGAACGGCAATTTGGCGAACTGGATCGGGTTGCGGAATGTCTACTCGAACGACAACCGGTATCAGTTCCGCGTGGATCAGCAGATTACCGAGCTCAATAAGGTCTACGTGAGGTTTTCGCACATTCCAATCAATGGCTACCGCTACAATAACCTCTCGGCGGCCGAAGTTGCGACGAATGGACCTGACCAGGTAAACGCTCTGATCGGCGATTTAAGCGTCGCCGAGCAAGGTCTGGTGAGCGATACGCATATCTTCTCTCCCACTTTGATCAACGAATTTCGAGCCGGTTATTCGCGGGGCGACTTTTCTCGCGTGAACCCGCCGAAGTGGCAGACCGAAGGCTTTGCCCAGCAGTTCGGATTGCCGAGCGTCACGGCTGCCAATCTGCCCTATTTCAGCTTTCCAAGTACAAGCTTTACAGGGATTGGCAACGGGCAGATCACGCTATTGGGCCAGGAGATTGACGAGACATTCGAGCTTTCCGACACGCTAACCAAGACGCATGGAAATCATACCTGGAAGTTCGGCACGGATCTGCGTTATACGCGCATGAAGACGGAGCCGATCAGCACGGCGGCGGGCGGCCAGTACAGTTTCTCCACCACGCCCACCAGCTCACGAGGGACCGGATCGAATACGACGGGTGGAGATCCGTTCCCCAGCTTCTTACTGGGCGTGCCGAACAGTTACTCCTATCGCAGCACTGTGTTCCCGTATTACTATCGCTGGGGAAACGGCGCGCTCTTCTTCCAGGACGACTGGAAAGTGCGTCCGAACCTGACGTTGAACCTCGGGCTTCGGTACTCGGTGGAACTGCCGCGCTGGGAGAAGTATAACCATCAGGGGTCCTATCTGCCCGACCTGGCTATGGATCAAGCGCTTACAGACGCGCAGCGCCGGACGGTTGCGAACGATATCGGAGTACCGGCGACCGCTCCCATCCCGGACAGTGTGCCGACCACAGCGAAGATCGTGCCGTTCGGTTTTGGCGGAATGGGAGGAAGATCGAAGTATCTCACGCCGATCGATTGGCGCGAATGGCAGCCGCGGTTTGGATTCGCTTGGGTGCCCGATTGGGATTTTCTCCGCCACAACCTGGTGATCCGGGGCGGCTACGGGATTTCGTATGCACCGCTAACGGGGTTGGGCAGCCAACCCAGCCCGGATTTCGCCTCCGGCTCGGGAACAGCGGTTAACTTCAACAGCCAAACGACGGGTTTTCCGCAGGGCGTCGGCCAGTGCAACACGGCCTACACGCTGCGCCTTTCGAGCGATCCGCCATGCATCCAGAATCTGACGCCGCAGCAGATCATCGGAGCGATTCCGACCGACGGTCTGGTCTACAACGACAGCATCAAATACGGAACTTTTGCCATTTCGAAAAGTACCAGGACTCCGCATTCCGAGACTTGGAATCTCAGTACCGACTGGCAATTCAGGAACGGGACGATTCTGGAACTCTCTTACAGCGGGAACCGCGGCGATAACTTGTTCACCGCGCCCCCGAACCTCAACTTCGTTCCGTTTGCGTTATCTGAACAGATCGTCGGCAACGGACTCGACCCAAGTTCCACGGTGAGCGATCCGCTCGGCCGTCTCAATGCAGGGGGAACTGTGATCACCGTACCTCGAGACAGTCTGCTCGGGCCGTACTTCGGCTTCCAGAATTTGCCGTTGTATCTCAACAGTAACGGCAGCAGCATTCGCCATGCGGGGAGCGCTTATGTCAGGGGGCGCATCGGCAAAGGTGTAAGCTACACAGCTTCGTACACGTTCTCGAAATCCATCGACAACGCCTCGGATGCCGGATCGGCGGCGGTGGCGAATATCTTCGCATCGCGTTCGGATGGATATGTGAGATATGGGTTGCCGTTAAGCACCGATCGCTCGGTTTCCTCGTTCGATGTTCCGCATACGATTACCGGGACATTTCTGTGGGATCTGCCGTTCGGCTATGGCGCAAAGTTCTGGGCCAGGCCGCCGAGGATCCTGAACCATGTTATCGGGGGCTGGACCCTCAGTGGCGCGGGGAGAATAAATGACGGCTATCCGTTCGCGGCCTTCGTGCAAGGCAACAACGGACTGGATAACAACGGCGGACCGAATGTTCGCCTCAGTGTGAACCCAGATCCGAGCATACCCATTACAAACCCGCTATATAGCCCGAGCTGCCCAATCGGCCCCACGTGTCAGCCCTATATCAACCCCGCGAAATGGATTCTGCCTCCACTCGGCACATTGGGCGACGGCGCGCGCACGTACGGCAATATCCGCGGACCCTGGCAGCAGTTCTTGGATATGTCGGTCCAGAAAAAT
>JAFAQG010000136.1 GCA_019246575.1 Acidobacteriaceae bacterium | reverse complement strand
TTGTGCCCTGGCGCAGAAAGTTAGTTTGTCCCGCTGAAGTGCCGCCCATCTCGTTCCCGGCAATGAAGCCGCCCATACGCCCGTACGCAACCGCAACGCCAAGCGAATCCGTCACACGCCGGTCGACCGAGGCTATCAAACCGTTGCGCTTATATCGCCCCACGTTATAAATGAGGCTCTTGGATACGCCGTCGGACAGAAGATCGCCCGCCGGAAGCGCAGACGTATCTCCTGCCACGTGAATTCGTCCGTTCCACACGTCCTCATAAAATCCGCTCACGGCATACGTGCTTTGGCCCGCGATTTTCCGGTATCCGAGTTCGTAATCCTCACTACTCTGCAACTCCAGGCGGCCATTCCCGTATGACAGCTGAGGCAACCGGGCAAGCGTACTCACCGCACCCAGCAGATCCTCCTGTCGCGTGTCCTGGCCCTCCTGTACCCGCTGATGAGCCGCGAGTTCGTCCGGACGGCCGCCGTCGCTGAAGGCCGCTATCACTTCGCCCGCCTCTCGGGCCGATATCGTCACGCGCGCGAACGGGCTCACTCGGTTGCGATGTTGCAAGTAGTCGATGGATTCGCCAGTCGCACCATACTCAATGTGTGTGTTGTCGGTCGGATCCATCACCTGGTAAACACTCAATGACATAGTTCGGACCACCGGCATCGATGCGCCAGTACCGGAAGCGGCCGCGCCGTTCTGACCAGCCGCAACCCCGAACTGCGAAAGCGTCAGCGTGATTTCGGGTGTCGCTGCACCGAAAGCCGCTGCTGGATTCCGTGTATAGATGGCGCACAGACCCATGGCCGGAGGTCCAAGCATCGAATTCTGGCCGTATGTTCCGCCAACTTGAACTTGGTTATTGCCAAGGACATTCGTCGCTAACGCGAACCCGGTCCCGACGCTCGCCTGCGCCGAATCGCTGTCGATCATGCTCGTATCGCCGCCCGATAGCGATACCATGGCGTGCGTTCCGGAGAAGATACGGGGCCTCATCCCGGCTGTGCTGTTCCCATCGTCGTCCGAGAGGATCCGCGTAACCGGACGCGTCGCCGGAGACGACCGGAGCACCCATTTCCAATCTTCCGAGACCGCCGCAGATGGCAGCGTATAGCGGATCTCGATGCTGCTGAGCAGCGTGGCCATGTGGATCTGCAAAAGGCTGTCCACGCCCGCTTTCACCAGAATCCGGTCGCGCGAGGCCGGTAGAAAATTCGCCAGCGAAGCTCGAATCGAATACAGGTCCGCAGGAAGGCCGCTGAATGCGAACCGGCCATCCGCCGTAGTCCTGGCGGTCGTTATTAACCGTGCGAACTTGTTAAATAGCTGGACGGTGGCGCCCATCTGCGGAACGCCGCGAGCATCTACTACCGACCCAAAAAGGTTTCCGGTAACCGGAAGCGATAGGTCCGCACCATCTGCGTTGGCCGCAATACCCGCCAGCGCAACGGCCAGGAGAGATGCGCAAAATCCCTTGTTCGGGAAACCGTTCAAAGCGACCTTTCGCGTGTCCGGGCTGCTTGCCCCACTACGATGTTACCGTAAACGCGGCGGACGGGGTAAGCGTCTGATTCCTCAACTTGTCCACCACCTTTAGCTTGAGCATGTACTTCCCCGGCGGCAGGCTCTTCAACTGCAGCTTCTTCTCAACGGTCACCAGAAACGGCGAAGCGTTGGGGATAGCCGTAAGATCCTCCGTCTGACTCAAGACCGTCTGATTGTTTGCGGCATTTACGACGTCGAACTCCACCGTACCCTGCGGCTTTTTCGTCTTCTCGTCCATGCCGAAGTTGTAGAGCTCGGTGTAGATGCCCATTGTCTCGCCCTGCTTGAAGGTCTCGTCCACGCGCGGACGGACTTTCGAACTGCGGATCACGAACTGGCCCGTACCGATGCTGTTTGTCGGCACGCGCTCGAGCTGATCGGCCAGAATCACACTGCTCGCCCCCAATTGTTCCTCGTCATAGTGAGGAACATTGAGCGCCATCTCGTACGTGTTCATCGTATTGCCGACCACGTCTTTCGCCACGACGTTCAGGCGATAAGTCCCCGGCGCAAGCGGGATCGTTTTCGAATACACCTGCGATCCGTTCATGCTCTTCTGCAGCATCTCCGCCGGGAACGTCACCGAAACCGTGTCCTCGAACCAGTTCACCGGCCTCCGCGTCAGTGACGTCACACGGCCGTAGATGTTGACCGTTGCCTTCGCGGCAGTGTCCTTGGTCTGATATTGAAGATCGCTGTTCCTGAACTGAAGCGTGAGGCTCGTCAGAACTGTAGCGTCCGTTATGCGGATGTAGTCCGCGCGCACTTGCATCGGCAGCGTGTTGTAACGGATGGTCGAGTTCACTGCCGCTTCCAGGTCCTTGAACTTAATCGCCGGCGCGCGCTGCAGCTTGGCCAGTGTCTCGAGCCGCGTGAATTCGTTCATGCTCTCGGGCAACGGGTCGTTTCCGGTACCCAGGTGCGTGCCGTCCGTTCTTGTAAACCGCTGCGTTTTATCCGCCAATCCCATCTGTTCCGCCCAGGTCAAACCGGCGCCCGGCACATACAACAGCGCGTCCTTCTCTTCCGGATCCGTCGTGATGTGATACTCACCGCTCATGGTCGGGTCCACAAACTCAATCTCGATATTGTTCCCGATGCCCTCGATGTAGCGGTAGCGCCATTTTTCGAAAGGAAACGTAGAGGTCTCGCCCCCGCCTTCTTCTATTGGCCGCTCGTAACTTCCTCCCGAAGGATGCGACTCGACCTCGTCCGGCGCGCCATATTTGATGTAGATCATGCCTCGATCCGTCTTCCAGCCCGGAATACCCGAAGCGTAGTGGTCGTTGGCGTACGCGATCCGGCGGTAGTGCTCTTCCTTGTATTCGTTCTCTTCCGTGTCCGGGGTGGGGTCACGGCGCAGCCAGAACTGCTCCACGAACTGCTGCCGTTCCTCGTCTGTTTTCAGTCGTTTAAACGCCTGCTTTTCTTCGTCCGTAATGATATATACAACGTCTTCGTTGAGCCACTTCTTCCAAGGTCCCATCAGCTCCTTTTCAAGCGCCTTCTCTTTCTTCTTAATCTGCTTTTGGCTCAGCGGCTTGGCGACGGTTTCGGTCGAGGAACCGCTGGATGAGGACGACTTCTTTTCCTGGGCGCTCGCAACTCCGCTGGCGGCCAGAGATGCTGCTGTCAGACCTACCAGGAAACGAGTGCGAAACACAGCGAGTGACTTCATAGCGGAAGGAACACCTCTAAATCCGGACGGGCTATATTTCAGTCTAAGTGTCTTTCGATACAGCGTCAACCGAAGCCCACGGCTCCGACGTATATGGCACACAACAGGTTTCGGATGGGCGCCGGCTTTTCCGAAGTAAGCACCTCCATCGGGTGGTACTGGGATCCTACCGGAATCCGTAGATCGGCTTCTGAAATGAAGAGTTGGGAAATTGTACAAACCACGTCTTGACGGCTATCGTCTTACTGTTGCAGTTAGATGCGGCGGTTTGCCAAATGGCTGAGTACGTGCATACCCTGGGAGTCGACTTCCCGCGTAGGGGGCCCTACGCCTATTCTCTGTTCCAAGGTGTCTGGTGAGCGAGGCTAGGAATCAATTCGCCGCTACTCTCCTGCTGATCCTGGCAGTCGCCGCCGTCATCGCAGCCGTGCTCGGGTTCCACAACCTTCGTACCTACCCGCTGCATGATGACGGCGTAACCTGGCTCGACCACAAAGCGCGCGACGGCCATGTTCGCGTCGTCGCAGGCTATATCCTCCCCGGGGGGCCCGGCGACAACGCCCGTATCCGGCCCGGCGATGAACTGGTCAAAATCGAGAATTTTCCCATCCACACCGCCCTCGATGTCCCTCAGGCGTTATTCCGCATCCCGCTCTTGTCGCAAGCTCGGTACACGCTACGCCGGCAGCGCATCGAATTTCAGAAGGACAACATCTTCATTCAGGCGGCATCGCGCGATTCGGCATTCTATTACCAGTACGCCGTCGGCTTCGCCTATCTTGCCATCGGGCTGTTCGTCTACTACCGGCGAACCAGCGCTTCTAAATCAGCGGAATTCTTTATTCTTTGTCTGGCCTCCTTCGTTGCAAGCTGTTTCCATTACTCGGGCAAGCTGAACACGTTCGACGAATTGATGTATTGGGGTAACGTGGTCGCAAGCCTCTTCGCGCCCGCAATCTTCCTTCATTTCTGCCTCACCTTTCACGCCATTCCCGACTGGCTCCGGCCGCGTGGATCGTCCATCATCTTGTATCTGCCTTCGGGAGTTCTGCTGGGCTTGATCGCTGCTTCCGCAACCGGCGTCCTGACTTTCTCTACGCCTTTGCTCGAAGTCCGCTGGTTTCTCGACCGTCTGACTCTCGCCTTCCAGATGCTGTTGTATTTCACCGGCGCTGCCGCGCTCGGTTGGGAGTTCGCGCGCGCGCAGGACCCCATTCTCCGAAGGCAGCTCAAATATCTGCGCAACGGCGCGCTTGTCGGCCTCACGCCCTTCGCCGTGTTGTATGCCATCCCGTATATCTTGGGCGTCGTGCCGAACCACGTCATGAACCTGAGCGTGCTCTCGATGGGCTTGATTCCGCTCGCTTGGGCTTATGCAATTACGCGCTACCGTCTGATGGATGTGGACATCATCTTCCAGCAGGGCTACGTCTACACGCTCGCAACGCTCGCCGTCATCGGCGCCTTTTACGGGCTCATCTTTTTAATCTTCAACACCAGCAGCATCAGGCCTCCTGCCTTCGTCGTGCTGATCGCGATTGCGACATTCCTCTTTCAACCCATCCGCCGCTGGATCCAGGAACAGCTCGATCGCCGCGTCTTCTACCGCGACCGCTACGATGCCCGTCTCACGCTCATCGAGTTTGCGCGCGAGCTGAGCTCGGAAACCGATCAGAACGGGATGCTCGCCAAGGTTTCCGAGCGCCTGTTACGGACCCTCTCGATTCAGCAGATTGGCTTCTTTTTGCTGAACGAGGCTTCGGGCGAGTTCGAGCTGCATTCGCGCACTCAGAAATCGGACCGGCCGCCGAAGCCTGTCAGCCGTTCTCTCGACTTGAGCTTTCTGAACGATGCGGTCGGTAAGCCCTACCTGTTTTTCGAAAGCACGAAACACCTGCGCGATGTCGTTTCACGCGAGCTCGCGCCATCCATTCGCGACACCATTACCGAGCTCGATTTCACTTATTACGTTGCCTGCCGGTCTCGCGCCAAGACCATTGCTTTTCTCGGCGTCAGCCGCACCACAGAAGGCGATTTTCTCTCGAGCGACGATGTCGAGCTGCTTGTCACGCTTTCCAACTACGTCGCGATTGCCATCGAAAACTCGCGGCTGTACAGTTCGCTTCAACGCAAGGCTGACGAATACGAGCGGCTGAAGGAGTTCAGCGAAAACATCGTCGAGTCGATCAACGTCGGGATTTTGGCGGCCGGTCTCGACGACCGCGTGGAAAGCTGGAATACGCAGATCGAGCGCCTTACCGGTATTCGGCGCGAAGAAGCAATCGGCAAGACCCTTTCGGAACTATTCCCGCCGGATCTGGTCCAGAAGTTCGATGAACTCCGGGGCGAAGACGGCGTTCACAACTTATACAAGGTTGCGCTTCGACCCCGAGCCGAATCGGCCGTTGATGACGCGGAGCTGTCCCGTAATGGCAATGCCGGATTGCAGCTGGCGGCCTCTTCCTCGCGCCAACAGCGCGAATCGCTCGTGAACCTGGCCGTAGCGCCGCTGGTATCAAAGGAGATGAAGCAGATTGGGCGGCTCGTCATC
>JAFAQG010000134.1 GCA_019246575.1 Acidobacteriaceae bacterium | reverse complement strand
AATGACGAGGACAATGAGAACAGCGGCAATGCTTCGGCCCGAGGCATTACCGTACAGCCGCTAACGCCAGACATAGCCGATCAGATCAATGCGCCGAAGAATGCGCACGGCGTAGTGGTAACCGATGTGGACCCGGGCAGTTCGGCGGCGGATAGCGGTGTCGGACAGGGCGACATCATCACGGGCGTGGACCGCAAGCCTGTCGGCGCCGTGCAGGATTTCAAGCGGCTGATGAATGCGGCGCAAGGCAAATCCGTTCTGGTTACCGTTAATCGCGGCGGTCAGACGGCGTTCTTGGTAGTGCAGCCGAATAAGTAACTTAAGTAATTAGAAAACACAAACAAGAGCCCGGGTTGGCGGTGACTGCCGACGGCCCGGGCTTTTCTGTGTTTGAATCTTAAGTGAGGCTTCGGAGTCGCTGCACGATGTCGCGCCAATCGAACCTTCCGCGCGCGAGTTCGTGACCCACCCCCGGGATGGTCACAAGATCGGTCGCGGCCGGAATCAACTGCATAGCTTCTTCGAGCTCCTCCGTTGTTCCGAACGCATCATGCGTCCCGTGCACGAATAAACACGGCGTGCGTAAGTCTGGAAAGTGTTGTGTGCGTACGTCCTCCGGCTTTTTAGGCGGATGCAGCGGGTAAGACAACAGCAGGAGTGCATTGACGACGGCTGGGCCGCCCTCCGCAGCCAGTATGCTCGCCTGTCGCCCCCCATAGGAGTGGCCGCCCAGGAAAATGCGTGCCGCATCTATGCTTCGCATTTCCGCGACAGCCTTTTTCAATGCATTCCGATCCTCTGAAGCGTGCACCGGGAACGGTGGTCCGAACGCTCGACGTTGTCGAAACGGCAGGTCGAAGAGGAGCACGTGAACACCTGCTGCGACGAACGCGTCCGCGGCTGCAATCAACAACGGAGACCGGCAGTTGCTACCGGCTCCGTGTGTGAGCACCAATGCTTCCTTGGCAGAGTTTGCTGGAACGTGCAGGACGCCCTTCACGGGCGGGCGATCAAAAGGTGTTATCGCGGGCAAAGCATGATTCTACGATCGTCCTTATTCCGTTCATGTAGATTGAGCCGTGTTACTGGATCAAGAGCACGCGTAAGAGCGAACCGTTTTCGCCACCGTAATAAACCCGCTGCGTTGCCTTTACAAAGTCGCTCGCTTTCGCGGTCGGGATCTCCTCGAACTGCTGCGGGTTGCGATCGATAAGTGGAAACCAGGTGCTCTGAATCTGCACCATAATCCGATGGCCGGTGCGAAACGTATGAAAGATATCGGGCATCATGTATTCGATCCGTTCAGGCTTGCCGGGTGAGAACGGCTCGGGTTTCGACATGCTGTTCCGATATTTACCGCGGAACGGCTCACCTCGGACTAACTGCTGATACCCGCCCATCTGCAAGTTGGCGGGATTCGGATCCGGATTTGGATAATCATTCGGGTAAACGTCGACCAGTTTGACAATGAAATCGGAGTCCGTGCCCGACGTTGAGACTTTCAGCACAGGAGTAACTGGGCCTATGACAGTTACATCGTGATCGAGCGGAGGCGTCAAGTAGACCAGCACGTCCGGGCGACGCGACGCGAAACGCTGATCGTAGGTCATGTAGTCGCGAGGCATTCCTTCGCCGATGCCCGATAACACCGGGACGGGCTTGGCGGGATCACTTATATATTCGTCGAAGCCGGAATCAGAGGGCGCAGTGAAAGAGAGTGCACCCTTAGCTTCGAGGTACAGACACGCAGGGGAGGAATTCTTCGGCGGCCATTCGGGGAAGCGACGCCACTGATTTGTTCCAGTTTCGAAGAGCCACGCTTTGGGAATTTCGTTATTGGGGGGCGCCTTCAAACCGTCGCTTTTGCCCTTAAGATTCTGGATGAAAAACGGCAGCTCGATGTGCTCGCGAAAGAACTCGCCGGTGTTTGAAGCGAAGTTCAGATTGCCGAGAGTCTGGCCGGTTCCGCGGGCCCAGCAACCATGGCACCACGGTCCCATAATGAGCGTGTTCGGCGCTTTAGGTCCGTTTTTCTCAATAGCACGGAAGAGTTTCAGAGGCCCTGAGAGATCTTCGGCATCGAACCAGCCGCCGACGAATAGGACAGCCGGCGTGACATTCTTCATCTCGGGCGCCTGCGCGCGAGACTGCCAGAATTCGTCGTACGAAGGATGGTTTAACATGTCGTCCCAGTAAGCGTTTTGGCCGTGCAGATATAGCTGGTTTGCGTTCGCGAGCGGACCCATTCTGAGATAAAAGTCATATTCGTCCTTAGTGCCAAAATCGAAGGCGGGCTGTTGGCGCGGAAGCTCGGGCGCGGGCCCACGAGGTTTGAAAAAGGTATAGAAGCCGAAATTGGCGGCCAGAAAAAAGGCCCCGTTATGATATGCGTCATCGCCATTACCGACATCTCCCATCGGAGCTTGCGGAGACACGGCCTTCAGTGCGGGATGCGCATTCACCAATGCGAAAGCGGCGAAGAACCCGGGGTAAGAGATGCCCCACATGCCAACCCGGCCATTATTATTGGGAACGTTCTTCACAAGCCATTCGATAGTGTCGTAAGTATCGCTGCTTTCGTCCGTATCCTTGGGACTTTTGAGTGTTGCCTTATGCGGCGGGACATCAATAAACGTGCCTTCCGACATGTAGCGCCCGCGCACGTCCTGATACGCAAAGATGAAACCTTCTCTTTCGGCTAGCTCCGAAGGTCCTATTACCGCACGATAGTTATCGATTCCATACGGTCCCACATCATACGGCGTGCGCTGCATGAGGATAGGGTAGCGCTCGGAAGTATCTTTCGGCACATAGACAGCGGTAAAAAGCTTCACGCCATCTCTCATTGGGATGCGGAACTCATACTTGGTGTAGTGGGAGCGCGTGTACTCGAGCTGCTGGTTTCTGTTCGACGGCTGCTGCGCGGCAATGGGAGCCGCGACCGCGGTACAGAGAAGCAGAGAGCAAATGAAACGACGCATGCTGAGGAGTGTAGCTCAGACGACGGGAAACAAAGCTCCAGAAAAACGTGCAGTAACCTGATAATTCATGAGAACCTGCCGGCCCGTTATCGTAGGACGAAGATCAAAGCTTGCGCTGTTGTGCTTTGGCGTGTTTTGCGGCGTTGCGCTATCGTTTGCTGTCGAGTCTCGCTGGAACGTGCCGACGAGCATGAAAGAACTTAGCAACGGATTGAAGGTTGTTGTTTCCGAAGACCACTCCGCGCCGACATTTGGGATATGCGTTTCCTACGGTATCGGTTTTCGACTCGAACCTGAGGGACGGACGGGCTTTGCCCATCTTTTCGAGCACATGATGTTCGAGGGCACGCCGCGAGCGCCGAAAGGGACACTTGATCGCGTGATCGAGAGCGGCGGCGGGACTAACAACGGAGATACGCGGTACGATTTTACCGAATATATCGAGACTGCTCCGATTGCAGCTTTAGAGCCGCTGTTGTGGTTAGAAGCGGATCGGATGAAGACGCTCGATTTTTCGCCCGAGAACCTTGAAAACCAGCGCAAGGTAGTGGAAGAAGAGGTACGAGTCAACGTCCTGAACCGGCCGTATGGTCTGTTCTTCGCTATTGACTTGCCGGGCAAAGCTTTCGATACCTATCCGAACGCACATAATTTTTACGGCGATTTTCGGGATCTCGATGCGGCTAATATCGACGATGTCGAAAAGTTCTTCCAGGCCTACTACACGCCGAACAACGCCGTTCTCGCGATCGTGGGCGACGTACGACCGGACGATGTCTTTGCAAAAGTAGAGAAGTACTTTTCGGGTGTGCCGCGCGGTCCGGCTCCGCCTGCGGTCAAAGTCGATGAGCCACCACAGACGGCGGAACGGCACGCCGTGCAAGAGGACAAACTGGCGCGGGTTCCGGCAGTTGCGATCGGATATCGAATGCCGGCACATGGGTCGCGCGAAGCAGTCGTAGCAGCTGTTGCAGGCGAACTACTGCATAATGGACAAGCCTCGCTGCTGTATCAACGCTTGGTGAAGCAGAAGCAAGTTGCAATCTCGGTCGACGGTGGGCTGAACTGGCCGTTGGGAAATCCACTGGAGTACAAGGGCCCTACGTTGATGACGAGCTTCATTGTTGCTCCCGCAAACACGAAAGAGGAGACGATCGTGAGCGCATATGACGAGGTGATCTCGGAGTTAATGCGCAAAGGGCCGAGTGAAGCCGAGCTGGCACGTGTCACGGCAAAAATGCGGTCGGACTGGTACGGACAACTGGAAGTACCGATCTCGCGGGCATCTATACTGTCGCACGCTGTGTTATTCGATGGAAACGCGCAAAGCGTCAACGCGCTGCCCGCTGAACTCGCAAGTGTAACACCGGCGGAGATTCGCACAGTCGCGGATAAGTATCTTGTAAATACAAATAGAACGATCATTTATCGCAAACCTACTACTCGAAAGCGGGAGGACCCGAAATGAGGCTGCAACGTTCTATGCGCGTGATAGGTATTGCTATCGCGCTTTGCTCTTTGTGCTGCGCGGAAGGTAAGGAAAAGCCGCTGCCCAAAGATCTACCTCCGTATGCACCACTGAAGCCGTTCTCTCCGCCGCCTGTGAAAGAACTGAAGCTCGGCAATGGACTTTCGGTTTGGCTCGCGCCGGTGTCGGGTTTTCCAAAGGTGTCGTTCACGGTAGCGATTCGCGGCGGATACTCGGGCGATGCGAAGGGGAGGCCGGGGTTGGCACAGCTACTCGCGAAAACGGTCACGCAAGGTACGACGGAGCGCAATGCGCGGCAAATAGCCGAGGAGCTGCAGTCGTGCGGCGGCGATCTCGAATCAGTGGCGCATACAGATGAAATCCTGCTCGAGATCAGCGTTCTGAGCGAGAAAGTGGAACCGGCGTTGGCGATTTTGGCAGATGTAGTGCGGAACGCGACATTTCCTGAAGAGGAAGTACATGTCGCAAAGCAAAACGCCGCGGCCACTCTGGAGGCTCAGGAGGCCGAGCCGCGTTTTCTCGGCCAACGCGCTTTCTACCGGGCCGTTTTTGGCGAACACCCGTATTCCGTTATTTCACCCACGAAGGATTCTATAGAAACGCTGACGTCCGCAGAGTTGAAGAGTGAGTATGCACGCCGCTTCCGACCCAACCAAACTTTGCTTGCAGTGGCGGGCGATTTCGAGAGCGCGCGGATGGAGGCACTGATTCGCAAAAATTTTGAGAAATGGCAGAATCCCTCCTCAATGAACGACACGTCAGTGCCAGCACCTTCAACCACGATTACAAGCAGGACGGTGTTTTATGTCCCCCGGCCCAATTCAGTTCAGACTACATTCGTTATCGGCGGCCTGGGACCCACTTTGGGGCAAAAAGATTTCGAGGCGGCTAACTTGGCCAATGCGATCTATGGAGGGATGTTCGGATCCAGACTCGTGTTGAATATCCGCGAAGACAAAGGCTATACTTATTCGCCGGGATCGTCAGTTGCTCCATATCGAGCAACCGGGCTGATGATTACGCGCGCCGATGTCAGAAACGCAGTCACGGGCGCGAGCTTCAACGAAATTGCGTACGAACTGAACCGAGTAGCGACCACCACCCCGGAAGCGAGGGAGCTTGAAACGGCAAAGCGGTATTCGATCGGCAAACTGGCGATCTCATTGCAGTCTCAAGCGGCCCTGACACGGAAACTCGCTGATTACTGGATAAATTCGTTGACGGCAAAAGATCTCGCCCACGAGAGCGAGAAGATACAGCGAGTTTCGTTAGATGAAGTGCTAGATGCCGGGCGGCATTATTTTCCGATATCGCGGCTTACAGTCGTTGCTGTTGGTGAAGAGAAGGCGATCAGGGATGAGCTGGGCGTTTTCGGGCTCGAGTTTAAGAGAGTTGAGTAATTGGGTATGAGAATTAATCAGCCCGACTGAACTGTTGCGCAGCCGCGCCTGAACCTGCGAAACGCGCGGGCGGCCGCGCCGGTCCGGCTCAGAGTTGACTTCCGGGCGCTCAGCTCCCGGGATGATACTTGCGTGCGGTGTGGCGGGCGACATCGTCGGGATAGAAGTACACATCCCTGAGATTGCCGGTGCTGTAGCGTTCCGCTTCATCATTGAAATGAGGTGATGCCGGGTCTCCGCTTTCGCCGCCGGCTGTCACTGCTTTCGCGCGGACCGTATCGCCGAACTCAACGAGCGCAACAAAACTGTTTCCCGCTGTACCGTACCATTTCTTTGTCCCGGGAAACGGGCGCGCTGCAAAGGACGCGAGCGAACCGAAGGCCGAGTATGTGAAGCCGACGGGAATGCTTGGTTTTGAATCGCTGAAGGGTTGCACCAAATCGTCCGTAAGTCGCTGGAAACGGTTGATGTTGCCCCATGGGGTTCTCCATGTGCCGAAATCGGCGTCGAGTCTGTCCGAGGCAGCCGAAAGAGATTGCAGTAAGTGCCGTGGCGGAATCCTGCTCGCGATGTAATCCTCGACTAACATTCCGGCGTTTCTCGCATCCGCAAGGACATTTTTCCGTAAGTCGTCACCCCAGAAGACTGCGAGCGAGGTGGGTATCGAAGTGACGGACGAGCGAAGATCCCAATTTCGAAGCATCGAGATCTGTGCGGCAACTTTGGTTTTTAAAGGATCGGCCACGCGTGTCTGATCCCACGCTTTTATGAGCGAGGCAAGGGGTTTTTCAAACCAGGGAAGGTAGCTGTCGTAAGCGGCCAACCTCAATGAGTCCAGGGTGAAATCTTTCCGGTTTTGTAACAAGCGGATCGCGTGTAGTCCGCGCGCGGATTCGGTCCCTGTCTCGACATAGACAGGATAGTCCTCGCTTTTCGGGCTGCTCGGCCCGGCTGCCGACCACGGCCAGTTATTTGAGTTATAAAGCCAGCCGCTCTTTGGGTTCAGCAAATGCGGGGTCTCGTCGACGGACAGCAGCCCTTGCCACTCCGTTCTCGGATTACTGCCGTCCACAGGCTTTGTCCAATCGAAGCTGGTGTCGCGCCTTGGGATGAAGTTAGCGTGAAAGTACGCGATATTGCCATGAGCGTCAGCAAAGATCGTATTATTAGTCGAGTTTGCGTGAAGCTCCATCGTTTCGCGGATTGATTTGTAATCGTGCGCCTTCGTCCGAGTGAAGGATTGTATCAAGGCTTTGACGGGCTCCTGCATTAACCGGATGCTGACCCATTTCCCGTTAATCTCACGAATAACCGGTCCATGGTGAGTACGAAAAACGGTGAACTTCTTTTCCGCCATACCGCGCGGGGTCTTATAGCGAATTGTGATCTCACGGACAGTGACGGGACGCTCCTCATTTCCGTACCTGTAATAGAAGGCATCACCCTTCTTCTGCACGGTTTCGAGATACTCATCGACGGCATCGACACCGCTCGAGGTGTGCATCCAACCGGCGCGCTCGTTGAATCCCTGATACACAAAGAACTGTCCCCATGTTACAGCCCCGTAAGCGTTCAGTCCCTCCTCGCTGACTATGTGCAATTCGGATCGAAAGTAGAAGGTTGTGTGCGGGTTAATCAACAAAAGTGCATGATGCGCGACGGTGTTCGAGGGACCAATGGCTATGCCGTTTGAGCCACCGGGCTCAGCTAAGTCGCTGTCATTCGCCGCTAGGGTTTCGTAGGCATGGGTGTGGATCGCACGTGTCTTGGGATCGCGGCTGTAGAACGCCTGTAATTGCTGGATGTCTATGCGCTCGATATCCCCACCGATGCTGCCTTCCGTAAAAGTGAGCGCCATCCACGGCTCGAAACGCTGAATGACCCTGGGTTTCACTTCGGGGTGCTTATAAAGATAGTAGTTCAGTCCGTCCGCAAGCGCGTTCATGAGTAACTTCAACCATTGCGGGCTGCTAACGTATTGCTGCTTTGTCGCCGTGGGGTCGACAAAGAGTTTCATCCGCAGATCCTGATAGAGTTTCGATTCTCCTTCTGCCTCGGCCAGGCGCCCCATCGCGTTAATGTAATTTATTTCGACCCGATTGAAATCGTCCTCTGCCTGCGCATAGATCATTCCGAAGACCGCAGCGGCATCCGTTTTGCCATAGACGTGTGCGATGCCCCAATCGTCGCGAAGTATGGTCACATTGCGGGCCTCCTGCTGCCAACGAGAAAGTTCGGCATCCGAGTGGGAGGGTGGCTGCAGACCGAAAGAGGCACCGGGGGTCGATAGGACAAGGACGAGCACGATGGCCCAGAACTCGGGCCTGCGTGCTTCCCAGGAGTTTCGGAATACACTCATGTCAGTCGATCATAGTAATCGCATAGAGGGACAGGCGCGACCGCAGAGTTTAGGCAACAATAGGGGAAGCCGAGTCTGATATGAAGAAATTTCTTGCGATCGTGCTGTGCGGTTGCGGGGTGCTCTTTGCGGTAGCCGCACAAAGGTCGACAAATAGTCCAGCTCGTTCCCAATCCGGGGATGCAAACCTGCCGCTGCTCGCAGATGGCCCGGGCACGAAAGTAGTCACTCCCACGCCGTCGACGGTTGCTGTTGCGGTCGCGTGGGGATTCGACGTGCGGCCCGCCAACGAGGCCTCCTACGTCATCCCCGCGACGGACTGCAATAAAATCGTGGTCTCCACAAATGCTGGAGCAGTCGCCTGGGGGCTTCCTCAGCCGGGGCTCGCGGGGAACTTTGGCCAGGGCTGTCCCATTCGCTTTCTGACGCAAGCCGGCGCGGTCACCATCACAACATCGGTGGCGAAGATCAACGGCCAAGGTTCGGTATCGCTGAAGAACGCGAGCGGTCAACGGGCTGTCGAGATTGATTCCGACGGGCACAACTATTTTGCGTTTTGGTTTAGCAACTGATGCGCCCGTTTCTTGTACTGGTTATCGTGCCTGTCGCCGCCGCTGTAGGGCAGACGGTCACGCCGCAAGCACCAGTTGCTCCAGCGGGAGATAGGATAGAGCTTAAATCCAGTAAGCGCGTCGGGTGGTGTATGCTCCCGGGCGCGACCGGGGTCTTAGCCGTTGCGGGTTCGCGCGCGCCTACGTGTCCGGCGAGGAGCGCACCGGCCGCAACTGCAACTTACACCGCGCCGGCAACAGGCATTGAAGCTTTGACGAACGTCGGTGGCTGCACGGTGCTGCCGAATGATTCAATTTACAACACGCGCATCGACAACTTACCTATAGATCCTCATTCCGATCTGTGGATGTCCTCCGGTGCGTACACAGGTTCGGGGACGACCGGGCAAATGTATCTAGGACCGTTCAACAAGAATGTCCTGTTCTGGACAACTTCCTGGGACGTCAATATTATCGACAATTCCGTTCCGGCTCGAACGCAGAATTTCCATTATTCGAGGCTCTATAACAATATCCCGTTCCAAGTTCCACCTGCTCCCAAGCGGAAGCGCGAGAGCGGGTCTTTAGGTACATTTGGCTCCAACGACCACCACATTGTGTCTGTAAATCATGAGACTTGCCAGTGGTATGAAACTTATCAAGACAATCCGCATCTCTGCGATAATTGCATCACCGCCAGCAGCGGTTGGACTTACTCTTCGGCGAGTTACGCCCAGCCCCCTGCGACGGACGGTGGTTTTACGACTGACGCCGCCGGCTTACCGCTTGAGCCACTAACGCTCCGCGCCGGAGACATACGATCGGGCGAAATTCACCATGCGATGCGATTGACAATCAGCGGCGGATATATACAGCAGGGGACCGGTCAGGGTTGTCCGTCCTGCGTCGGTCATCTTTGGCCTGCCTTGGGGACGACAGGCTACGGACATGAGATCAATCCGCCGATGGGCTCCCGTCTGCGCTTGAAGGCATCTTTTGACATCAGCCCCTTTGCGCAACCTGCGCAAATCGTGCTCACCGCGCTGAAGCACTACGGGATGGTTATCGCAGATATCAGCGGCGGGGGCGAGTTGGCCACGGCCGGCAATGATAGCTTCTACGATCCTGCAGTTCGATCCGCTTTGCAGCAGATTCAGGGCCTGCCGATGACTAATTTTGAGATTGTCGACGATTCATTGTTGCAACTGAATCCGGCCCTCAACACCGCCACGCCCGCGAACCGGTATGTGACGCCGGTGAACTCCGCAGTTGTGATGGCGGGGGACACGCCTGTTCCTATTGCCCTACAGCCGGTTACCGTAGGCGTTCAGGGCTCCTACGTTGCAATCCAGGCGGGGATGACGCACACATTTACTGCATTCGTAAACGGAACATCGAACCGAGCAGTTACATGGGCCGTGAACGGTTGCAGCGCAGGAGAGGGTAAATGTGGCGTGGTCAACGCAACGACCGGCGTTTATACCGCGCCTAACGCTATACCGGATGGAACCGTCCTGACAGCGACCGTGACAGCTACGTCGGTTCAACACACACAAGCAAAGGCTGACATCTACTTAGATCTTATTCCGAGCGGAGTAATTCGTATCGACACGGGCAATTCAAGCCAAAGCTATCGTGATTCGCATGGCAATTTGTGGCTGCCCGATATCGTGGTGCAGTTACCCAGCTACGGCGCCATTCACGACGACTATCCGGGCGGCGACTGGGTGTATGATGCCCATAACCGACCCAATCCGGATTATCAACTATACAAAACCTCTATTTATATGCCTAATGATGATATTCACTACGGCCCGTTTATTGTCCCGAATGGCAATTACGTTGTGACGCTTTTTACCGGTGTCGGAAACGATCAGGGTGGAAACCCCATCTGTAACGGCGTTTTCGGGCAATGGTCCACTTACGCTCCCTTCAACACGTTCGGGCGCGGTCCTTTTCACGTGGAAGCTCAAGGCCAGATTACGAATCATTACTGGGATCCGGGCGTTATTAGCCAGTATCTTTGCTTTGAGCCTGTTACTCTGCGGTTTCCTGCAAGAGTTACTGATAATGAACTGTATGTTGCATTTCGCGCCTGGGGCGATGACAAGATTGGACGGCAATATGGGCCATATATTGCCGGATTGACAGTCGAGCCCGATTCCTCAAAGCCGCATTGGACAATTGACGCGCAGCAAAGAACAGTTTTGCGTCCGGGCTGGGCTATACAGTTTTATGTGACTGACTGGTACACGGGACTGCGCGATCCCACATGGTCGATGGAAGGTCCAGGGTCGCTAGCGCCAAATGGCGTGTACAAAGCACCCGCTTCAATGGCTGTTACTACTCCCG
>JAFAQG010000130.1 GCA_019246575.1 Acidobacteriaceae bacterium | reverse complement strand
CGTTACCAGCAGCTTCTCCGCATTCAACGCGCCTGCGGGCGTCTCTTCGTGCTTGAAGATGGCGTATGTAGGATAGGCATTCGCCTGGTATTGCTGCACTCGATAAGCAATACTGCCCAACTCCGATTCTGTGTAGTCCGGCTTGCGCAATCGAAGATATACGAAGTCGGCGGTGATGACGTGAGGGGTCTCCAGGCTCTCGTTTTCCGCCATACACAGCGCGACATTTGCATTGCGAAGCACTTCATAAGCGCTTTCATCAAACCAGCTCGCGTTGCGAAATTCGAAGGCCGTCTGAACTCCTCGCGGCAGCAGCACGACGAACCTCGCCAACCTTTCGCGATCTATTTTGAAACTGGGCGGAAGTTGAAAGAGAATCGGCCCAAGCCGACCCGCATCGCGTAAGGGATTCAGCGATTCGAGAAAAACACGTGTGAACTCTTCCGCGCCGTCCAGCCTGAATGAGTGCGTGATCTTCATGTGCGCCTTCGGCAGGAACATGAAACCCTCGGGCGTGGCCGCAATCCACTTCTCGAACGTCGCCGCAGATGCGAGCCGGCGATATGTGTAGTTCACCTCGACTACATTAAGCCGGGTCGCGTAATAAGAAAGAAATTTTCCGCTCGGTAGCTTTTCGGGATAGAAGTCCGGTTTCCAGCTTGGGTACGCGAACCCCGACGTGCCGCAGTACAGTTTGGCTTCCGGCATACTCTACAGACCGGCGAACCAATCGTATCCTTCTTCTGCCCAATAATCTGCGGGCCTCTCGTTCGTGTACTGGATTAGCCCGATTCGTTTGATGTTCTTGATCCCGTATTTCACGGGAATTACTAGCCGAAGCGGAGCCCCATGCTCGGCCTCAAGTGGCGTTCCGTTCTGCTCATACGCGAGCAGCGTCTGGGGATGCATGGCGCTCTCTATGTCTACGCCCACGTAGTAATCTTCGCCAGGTGTCGCCATGTAAACATACTCGGGTAACTTGGCCCCCGCGCGAAAATACTTTTGTGTGAAATCGGAAAAACGCGCACCGCCCCAATATGCGACCGTGCTCCAGCCCTCGATGCAACAAAACTGCGTGATCATCTCGAACTTGGGGAGGACCTTCACGTCAGCTAAGGACAGGTTCAGTGCCGGTTCGCCGGTGTCCACTTTTATCTGCCAGTTTTGTGAATCAATCGGTTGGTCCATTCCGATATTGCCGTTCGGTTTGAGGTAGGCAACCCGGTCGCGCGAGTAAGTGGGCATCAGGTGCCCCGGTCTTACATAGCCGCGCGCTAGTCTGCCATTAAACTCGAGCACACGGCGCTGCGGCCAGGGAACTCCGCTTGCTTCTTTCGCTCTAGTGACCCATTCGTAACCGCCAATCGCCGCCGCCCCCGCTAAACCACCGATCAGGAAATCCCGTCGCGTCCTACGGGCCAGCTCGCGGTTCACGCCATCTTCGGGCAGAACGATTTCGGGGTGCCGCTCACTCATGTTTATCCACCAGTTCGTAACCGATTACCATGCTGCGGAAATTGTTCCATCCCGCCAGCATCACCTGTACGACATGAACGACGAAAAAGACGCAGTAACCGATCGTCAGAAAAAAGTGAATGTAGCGCGCGCCAGGATATCCGCCGAACAAAGCCGCGAGCCAGCTCAACTGTGCCGGCTTGTAAATCGCCAGCCCGGTGACGACGGAGCCGATTCCCATGACCACAATCGCCGTGTAAGAGATTTGTTGTGCCGCGTTATATTTTTCCTGCGCAGGTGCTTCCTTGCGGAGGTGCAAGTCGTACATGGCAACGTACCAGGCGTCTCGGAACGCGCTCATCGAGCGCGGCACCAGCAAGCGCCACTCACCCGACCACAGCGTGTAGGCGACATAGAGAATTCCATTGATGACAAACAGCCACATGAAGAAGAAATGCAGGGCCATGCCCTCGGCCAATCTCTGATTCATGTGAAGAGCCTGAAAAACGGAGTGCGGGAAGAAATGAAGCGGGCCGGCGCTGTAAATCGGATACGCCCAATAGATCAGGAATCCGCTCCAGATCATTACCGCCAGCAGGGGAAAGTTAATCCAATGAAACCAGCGAACCGCCACCAAATGCTTCAATTTAAGCTTCTGCATGCACGCCTCTACGGGCCTTCCCAGGGTGAAAGGATTTTTTGAATATGATTGTCTCTTAAGCGTAGCGTGATCTAACGCCCCATGGAGCCCGTACCGGTAGCAGGCGGATCCCAACCTCTAACCGTTCTGTGTCTGGCGAGCTACGAAAAGGGCCAACGATTCCTCGAAGAAGCAAAGCGGCAAGGATGCCGTGTCCTGCTGCTTACATCTCAGAGCCTGCAGCACACCGCGAACTTCCCGCGCGAGAGCCTGGATGACATCTTCTACCTGCCCGATCGGGAGCACGAATGGAACCTGCAGGAGATGCTCTACGCCGTTAGCCACCTGTGCCGCAATATTCAAATCGACCGCATAATTCCTCTCGACGACTTCGATCTGGAAAAAGCCGCATTCCTGCGTGAGCATTTGCGAATTCCCGGCTTCGGCGAGAGTGCAACGCGCTATTTCCGCGACAAGCTCGCCATGCGCTTGCGGGCCGCCGAGCACGGCATTGCCGTTCCGGAATTCACCGCTACCATCAATTACCAACAGATCACGCGTTTCCTCGACACAGTGCGTGCGCCTTGGGTCATGAAGCCACGGCTGATGGCTGGCGCCATCGGCATCAAAAAATTCCATGATCGACAAGAGGTTTGGAACCGGATTCATTCAGTCGGGGACCAACAATCGTTCTTCGTGCTCGAGCGTTTTATTCCCGGCCACATCTTTCACGTCGATTCCATTTGGTTCGAGGGCAAAATGGTTTACGCTGTCACGAGTGCCTACGGAACGCCTCCGCTCGACGTCACGCATTCCGGCGGCATCTTCACTACTCGTCTTCT
>JAFAQG010000039.1 GCA_019246575.1 Acidobacteriaceae bacterium | reverse complement strand
TCGCAGATCGATTACAACGGCCGGTTCTGCATGTCTTCGGCGGCGGCGGCATCCATCAAAGCATTCGGGATCGATCGGGGTCTGCCGTTTCCACTTGCGGATATTCCTTACACCGAAACCATTCTTCTCATCGGCAGTAATGCGGCGGAAACCATGCCGCCGGTCATGCAGTACTTTCAGGCGCAGCAGAAGAATGGCGGGTCGCTGATTGTGGTCGATCCGCGCCTGACCCCTACTGCTGCGGCCGCTACTTTACATCTGCAAATCACTCCCGGTACGGATGCCGCTCTTGCGAACGGACTTCTATACATCGCGATCAAGCACGGCTATCTCGATGAAGCGTTTATAGCGTCACGTACGAGCGGATTCGACCGCGTCCGCAGGACCGTTTCCTGCTACTGGCCCGATCGTGTAGAGCGCATCACCGGTATTCCCGAAAAGCAGCTTTATGCCGCGGCGCGATTACTGGGCGAAGCAGCGACGGCAATGATCCTCACAGCACGAGGCCCGGAGCAGCAAAGCAAAGGTGTCGACAACGTTCTCGCCTTTATTAATCTGGCGCTTGGTTTGGGCAAGGCCGGCAAACCGTACTGCGGCTATGGCTGTCTCACGGGTCAGGGCAACGGGCAGGGCGGCCGAGAGCATGGTCAAAAAGCCGACCAACTCCCCGGATATCGCAAGATAGACAATCCTGAGCATCGCTTTTACATCGCGAGCGTCTGGGGTGTGCCGGAGGATAGCATTCCCGGGCCGGGCCGCTCGGCCTACGAAATGCTGAACCGGCTCGGTGAAGAAGACGGCGTTCGCGCACTGCTAGTCTTCGGGTCAAATCCGGCTGTGTCTGGGCCGCGCGCCGGTCATATTCATAAGCGTCTTGAAGCACTCGATTTTCTGGTTGTTTCAGATTTCTTTTTGTCTGAAACCGGAGAACTCGCCGATGTCGTGCTTCCCACCGCTCAATGGGCGGAAGAAGAAGGAACGGTTACAAATTTGGAAGGGCGGGTTCTGCTGAGGCAGCGCGCAACTGAGCCGCCGGCCGGTGTTTCGACAGACCTGGAAATCATCAGCGTCCTTGCCGAGCGCTTAGGGTTCGGCCGGTCATTCTGCTCGAATCCGCGTGAAGTCTTTAATGAACTGCGGCGGGCGTCATCGGGAGGTGTCGCCGATTATTACGGAATCACGTATGAACGCATCGTTCGCGAGAACGGTGTTTTCTGGCCGTGTCCGAGTGAAGATCATTCCGGAACGCCGCGGCTGTTTCTGGATGCGTTTGCGATGCCGGATGGACGTGCGCGCTTCCATGCTGTCGATCACCGCGGTGCTGCGGAAGAGCCGGACGAGGAGTATCCGCTGTACCTGACAACAGGCCGAGTGATGCAGCAGTATCAGTCGGGAACTCAGACGCGGCGCGTGCGGCAGTTGCTCGCGGCTGCGCCGGAATGCTTCGTAGAAATTCATCCCTCGATGGCTGCTTCCTATGGCATCTTGCAGGGTCAGCCGGTGCGGGTTGCGACACGCCGCGGAACAGCAGTCGCGCAGGCGCGGCTGACGCCGAGTATTCGCATGGACACGCTATTTGTTCCCTTTCATTTCAGTGGCCGAGGTCGCGCGAATTTACTCACGAATCCGGCACTAGATCCCATATCACGAATGCCGGAATTCAAAGTCTGTGCGGCCCGGATTGAGAAAGGACCCGCATGTTAGAGCAGCCCAGGTTTCTCCAAGGACTCTACCCGTTCAAAGGCGCAGGTCTCGTGCGACCCGTCGTCCTCAGTCCGGAGCTGACATATAAAGTTCCGTTCGATAAGCGCTCGCAGTTGATTTACTTTCGCGCCGGCAATCCCTCTGACGAATTAATTTACGTGCTCTTTAATCGCAACAGCAGACCGATGCGTTACTTCCCGATTGGGGCGAAAGCGGCGAGTCATGTAGAGCTGGCCGTTGTGGAAGACCTGGAGCCCGAGACTGTGCTCGACGTGCTTGTCGCGGCTCCGGAAGGATTGTCCGGCTCGGTGCTGCTCGATATCGGACTCGTGGAGATTTAAGCAATGCAGAAAAAGAACCTCGTTGTTATCGGTAACGGCATGGCTGGGGCGCGCACCGTGGAAGATATCCTGGCGCGTGGCGGCGGCAGCATGTTCAACATCACGATGTTTGGTGATGAGCCGTATGGCAACTACAACCGTATTCTGCTTTCGAATGTTTTGAACGGCAGCCAGCAGGAGGAGGAGATTTTTCTCAACCCGATCGAGTGGTACCGCGAGAACAACATCACGCTACACGTGGGCGTGTACGCCGAATCGATTCTGCGCAAATCGAAATGCGTGCTCGGGCAGGACGGCAGCATCGAGCCCTACGACAAGCTGATCATTGCGACTGGTAGCCGTTCGTATGTCCCACCGTTAGAAGGTCTGACGCTTCCGGACGGCGCGTACAAACCGGGTGTCTTTGTTTTTCGAACACTTGACGATTGCCGGGAAATTGCTGAGTATGCCAACGGATGCCGCGGCCGTGCGGCGATCATCGGCGGCGGGTTGCTGGGTCTCGAAGCTGCGCGCGGGCTTCAGAACTACGGCGTATCGGTGGACGTCATTCATCGCAGCAATCATCTGATGAACCAGCAGCTTGATCCCCAAGCTGGTGCCATTCTCAAATCCACCATGGAGCAGATGAATGTGGGCGTGCTCCTCGGAAAGAACACCACGGCCGTTCTCGGAGAGGACCGTGTCACTGGGCTGCGATTTGGCGATGGGAGCGTCTTGCAGTGCGACATGGTTGTGATGGCCGCCGGCATCAAACCCAATGCGGAAATTGGAGCGCGCTGCGGATTGAGAGTGCAGCGGGCCATTGTGGTCGATAACCAGATGCGCTCGCTTGACGACTCGGATATCTATGTCGTCGGCGAGTGCGCGCAACATCGCGGACATGTCTACGGCCTAGTCGCGCCATTGTGGGAGCAGGCCAAAGTCTTGGCTGACCACATCACGGGCAATGATCGCAATGCCGCCTATCACGGCTCAAAGGTCGCGACCAAGCTCAAGGTGATGGGCGTGGAAATGGCGGCGATGGGCATTACCGAGCCCGTGGATGAGCGCGATGAAATCGTCCAGTTCACCGAACCGAAGAAGGGAACTTACAAAAAGCTCATCATTCGCGATGGCCGTCTGGTCGGCGCGATTCTGCTTGGCGATATCAGCAAGGCGGCGTATCTGATGCAGGCCTTTGATCGCAATACGCCGCTGCCGGAAGAGCGCTTAACGCTGCTCTTCGATATCGGGGCGCCTTCGAAGAAAGTCACTATTGAAGAATTGCCGCTCGATGCACAGGTCTGCAACTGTAACGGCGTGAGCAAGGGTGCCATTATGAGCTGCGTCAAAGCCGGCAAGCGCAGTCCGAAAGCCGTCATGGAAGCGACTCGTGCGGGCATGGGCTGCGGGTCGTGCAAGGGCATGGTCAGCGAGATTGTCGAGTTGGCGTGCGGAGGCGAGGTCGAGGAAGATCCCTCTGTTCATTACTACGTGCCGGGAGTTCCGGTGACGAAACCGGAGCTGATTCGTGCCTGCCGCGAGCAGAACCTCAAATCCGTTTCCGCCGTCTTCAAGGCTCTGGCGGGAGGAAAGGAAGATCCGGCCAGCAAGCCGGGGATTGCATCGCTGCTCAACACGATCTGGGCGGGTGAGTACGTCAAGGAACACGATGCGCGCTTCATCAATGAGCGCGTTCACGCCAACATTCAGAAGGACGGCACGTTTTCCGTTGTTCCGCAGATACCGGGTGGGGTGACGAGTCCCGCCGAGCTGCGGCGCATCGCGGATATCGCCGAGAAATACAACGTCCCGATGGTGAAGCTGACCGGCGGCCAGCGCATCGACCTGCTGGGGATTAAAAAAGACGATTTGCCGAAGATCTGGCGCGATCTCGACATTCCGTCGGGTCACGCATACGGCAAGAGCTATCGGACGTGCAAGAGCTGCGTCGGGACGGATTTCTGCCGCTTCGGGGTGGGTGACAGCACAACGCTTGCGATCCAGATTGAGAACAAGTTCAAAGGCATCGATACGCCGCACAAGGTGAAGATGGCGACGGCGGGGTGCCCGCGCAACTGCTCGGAGGCGATGGTGAAGGATATCGGCGCGGTGGCGGTCGAGGGCGGCAAGTGGGAGATCTACATCGGCGGAGCGGCCGGCGCGCATGTGCGGAAAGGCGACATCCTTTGCGTGGTGGACAGCCACGACGACGTGCTGAAGTACTCGGCGCGCTTTATGCAGTATTACCGCGAGAACGCTAAATACCTGGAGCGGACCTACGGGTTCGTCGAGCGCATCGGCATCGACAAGATCCGCGCGGTGGTGGTGGACGACAGCGAAGGAATCGCGGCGCGCCTGGATGCGTCCATTGCGGCGTCCATTGCCGCTTATGAAGACCCCTGGAAAGAGGCCTACAAGGCCGCGAGACCCACTGAATTTGTTTCCCTGCTTCCGGTGATCCAATGACAGCGACTGATATAGAAGTGATTCTCGGGCCCGTGAGCGCCATCCCCCCAGGCGAGGGCCGGAATTACGAAGTGGCCGGCGAGCGCGTGGCTGTGTTTTATACCCGCTCGGGCCAGGTCTTCGCCGTCCAGGCGAATTGCCCTCACAAGAACGGACCGCTTGCCGACGGGCTAGTGGGGGGGACAACGGTCATTTGTCCCCTGCACGCGTGGAAGTTCGACCTGACCACAGGCGAGCCGGTTATGGGATCGTGTCGTCTCAAGACATATCCGGTACGGCTGGATGGCGAGGGCCGGATACTTCTGACGATGACCGTGCCGGAGATGGCATCGGTGCCCGTGGCGTGAATTGCCAAACGAACTCCCGAATGGGTTCGTTTTTGCAACTCAAGGCTGCAATGCCCGAAACGAGCGTTCCGTGTAGCACCGTAGCCGGGCTACGCAGCTCCGGTAAACGGGTTTTATCCGAACACCGGAGATCGTTTGGCCA
>JAFAQG010000031.1 GCA_019246575.1 Acidobacteriaceae bacterium | reverse complement strand
GTCGAGACCGACTTCGCGAGCGGCGGCCACGATTCCGTTCGCGATGACATCGCATTTCATGATGCCGCCGAAGATATTGACGAAAATGGCCCGCACCCGCGGGCTGCGCAGGATCATCTTGAACGCATTGGTGACCTGTTCCTGGTTGGCGCCGCCGCCGACGTCGAGGAAGTTGGCGGGAGCGACGCCGTGCCCCGCCCCGAAATGCTTGATGATGTCCATCGTCGCCATCGCCAGTCCGGCTCCGTTGACCATGCACGCCACGGTGCCGTCGAGCTTGATGTAATTCAGACTAAAGCGCGACGCCTCGACCTCGAGAGGATCCTCCTCGGATTCATCCCGCAGCGCGATCAGATCCTTGTGACGGAAGAGCGAGTTGTCATCGAGCGTGATCTTGGCATCCAGCGCGACTACTCGTCCATCCTCCGTAACCACCAGAGGATTGATTTCCGCGAGCGATGCGTCAATGCCTTCGTAAGCGCGAACCAGAGCGACTATCGTGTTCGCAGCCGCGTTGGCGCTTGCAGCAGGCACGCCGATTCCGAATGCGAGATTGCGCGCCTGAAACGCAGCAAGACCCATTCCGGGCTCTACGATTTCGCGCAGAATCTTCTCGGGACTGTGCGCAGCAACCTCTTCGATTTCCATGCCGCCTTCGGAAGAAGCCATCACGACCACCCGGCCCGTGGCACGGTCGAGCACGACCCCGATGTAGAGTTCTTTCGCAATCGGTAGCGTCTCTTCCACCAGAACATGGCGCACCAGACGACCTTCCGGTCCGGTCTGATGCGTGATCAGCGTCATTCCCAGAATCTGGCCGGCGACCTTTTCCGTTTCGTCAGTGCCGTTGGCCAGTTTGACGCCGCCGCCCTTTCCGCGACCGCCGGCGTGAATCTGTGCCTTGATTACGACTCGGCCGCCCAGATCTTTTGCTGCCGCCACGGCCTCATCGATCGTCGCGGCCACTGTGCCGCGCGGCACAGGTACACCGTATTTGGCCAGAAGTGCCTTGGCCTGATACTCATGTATTTTCATCGGAGTGCGATTTGAAAAACGGCTCCTGCGAACGACTCAATCAGGCGATCGACAGTACGGCGTGTGCTAGTATCGCAGGAAAGCCAAGCTCACAATATACCATTCTTCTTATCGTTCCTGAACTGCATGTCGTTCCTTGCATATCTGCACAAGGTAGTGAACCGTGAGAATCTGACCGCATCGGAAGCCGAGTCTCTGATGGACCTGATTCTGAGCGGTTCGGTGTCCACATCGCAGATTGCCGCTGCCCTGGTTGCGCTCCGAATGAAGGGTGAAACTCCGGATGAAGTGCTTGGCCTGGCGCGCGGCATGCGCGCGAGAGCCGTTCGCGTTCCGTCTGTCGGACGCGGTCCGCTTCTCGACACGTGCGGAACGGGCGGCGATGGTTCATGCACATTTAACATATCCACAGTTGCTGCTCTGGTCGCCGCAGGTGCGGGTGCCAAAGTTGCGAAACACGGCAACAGGTCTATGTCGAGCCAGTGCGGCAGCGCAGACATTCTCGAAGGTCTCGGCGTGAATATTGAACTCGCACCTGAACAGGTCGCCGAGTGCATAAATCAAACCAATATCGGGTTCCTTTATGCTCCGCTGATTCACCCTGCTGTCCGGCATGCGCAGCCAGCCCGGGCAGAACTGAAGTTGCGCACCGTATTCAACATTCTTGGACCTGTAACAAATCCCGCCGGGGCGACTGCGCAACTTGTAGGCGCGGCATCGGTTCACGCTGCCGAATTGATTGCACAGACGCTCGCTTCCCTGGGAATTTCACGGGGTTTTGTGGTTCGAGGACATGACGGTCTGGATGAAATTACGACGACAACCGAAACGCTTGTGCTGGAAATTCGCGGCGGAGCCATCGCCCATCAGACAGTAAGTCCCGAGCAATTCGGTATTCCGCGAGCGAAGCCCGAAGATCTGAAGGGTGGAGACCGCGATACGAATTGCGCCATCGCGCGCAGAGTGCTGGCAGGCGAGCCCGGTCCTGCACGCGACGTTGTTCTTGTGAACGCATCGGCTGCGCTGGTCGCGGCCGGTATCGCCTCGACGTTTTCCGAAGGTATGGAAAGTGCCGCTAAATCGATCGATTCCGGTGCAGCGCGGCGCACACTCGAAGTGCTGGTGGATTTCACGCAACACAC
>JAFAQG010000927.1 GCA_019246575.1 Acidobacteriaceae bacterium | reverse complement strand
GATGAGCCAGCTCGCTAAACGGGCTTGAGTTCGACTGTGCTTCTTTTTCCCCACGTTCCTGTCCTCGAGCACGCCGTCGATGTATTTGACATCGGGTTCGTACTCGGTCTTCATGTATTCCGCCATTGAGATCGGGGCTGCCGCAGTGGCCATATGAATAGCCTACCGTCTCTTGGTTTTGATGACGATAGGAGTTCCTTCAAAGCCAAACTGCTCGCGGAGGCGGTTGATCAGAAAACGTTCAGTCGAAAAGTGCAGGTTTTCGGCGCGGTCGGTGAACACAACGAACGTTGGAGGACGAATGGAGGCCTGGGTCATGTAGTACACGCGAATATCGCTATCGAACTTCAGGGTTGCGACGAACCGGTTCAGCTCGCCGGTACTGACTCTTTTCGAAGCAGCGTCGAAGGAGCCGCGAATGGTAGAGAAAATTCGCCTGATTCCTTCGGCGTTTTTTGCCGAGGCAAACACGACGGGAGCGTAGTCGAGAAACTTCAGCTGGTCACGAACTTGTTCCGTGAAGGCTCGCTTACTCTTATTACCGGCGGCATCCCACTTATTCACGACAATAATGACCGCGCGGCCTTCTTCGTGGGCGTAGCCGGCAATAGTCGCATCCGACGTAACAACGCCTTCAGTCGCATCGATAATGAGCAGCACAACGTTCGCCATCCGGATATGCCGCCGCGCCATGACAACGCTCAGTTTTTCCGTCATCTCGGTGGTCTTTCCTTTGCGGCGAATGCCGGCCGTGTCGACAAACCGAAACAGTGTGTTGCCTCGTTGGATGCTTTCGTCGACAGCATCGCGCGTCGTGCCGGGGACCGGAGATACGATGGCGCGCTCCGAGCCGACCAAAGCATTTAGCAGGGTCGATTTCCCGACGTTCGGACGGCCAATGATGGCGACTTTAATACGGCGCTGACGGTCGTCCGCTTCGGTCTCCTCGGGTTCAGGCTCTTCGGGCGGGAACGGCGCGGTGACATGGTCCAGCAGCTCATCGAGCCCGAGCTTATGCTCTGCCGAGACGGGCAGCGGATCGCCGAGACCAAGAGAATAAAATTCGTGTAAGAGGTCCTCTCGCGAGCTTGAATCGATTTTGTTCACCACGAGCGTGAGCGGTTTGTCGAGGCGACGGAGTAACTGAGCAAGATCACGGTCCGGTGCGGTAATCTCCGTCCTGCCATCGATGACGTACAAGATATGGGACGCATCGTCGAGAGCTACCCGGGCCTGGCGCAAGATTTGCGACGGAATCAGCGCGTCATCGTGCGGAACGATGCCGCCGGTATCGATCAGTCCGAAGCGCTTGCCGCGGTACTCGGCTTCGGCATAGATGCGATCGCGCGTGATGCCCGGCTCATTGCCGACAATGGACCGCCGATCGCCCAGAATGGCATTAAACAGGGTGGACTTGCCTACGTTCGGACGCCCGACAATGACAACTGCCGGGAGTGGCTCGTCTCGCGCCATTCGCTAACAGGTTCGCATGGCGCGGGATCGGCGCGCATATGTTCTTACGCGTGAGACGATGAAATTTACGGATGTCGACGGTAAGTGGAAGCATGAACACGCGCAACATCGCCATCATTGCGCATGTCGATCACGGGAAAACAACGCTTGTAGATGCGATGTTACGGCAGAGCGGTCTTTTTCGCGCGAACGAAGAGACGGCTGACCGCATGCTGGATTCAAACGAACTGGAGCGGGAACGCGGGATTACCATTTTGGCGAAGACCACGGGTGTCAGATACAACGGAACGAAGATTAACATCGTCGATACGCCGGGACACAGCGATTTCGGGGGCGAAGTAGAGCGCGCGCTGAAAATTGTCGACGGCGTGATGCTGCTGGTTGACGCGAGCGAAGGCCCGTTACCGCAGACGCGATATGTGCTGATGAAGGCGCTCGAAGCAAAGCTTCCGCCAGTGCTGGTGATAAATAAGATCGACCGACCGGATGCCAGAATCCAGGAGGTCGTGAACGAGGTCTACGATTTGTTTATCGATCTCGACGCGACGGAAGACCAGCTCGATTTTCCGATTGTGTACACGAACGGGAAAGCCGGAATCGCGAAGCTGGATCCGAGCGACAAAACCGACAATCTGCAACCGCTATTTGAAACCATTGTGAAGCACATTCCCGCGCCGAGGGGGAATCCGGAAGAGACGTTGCAACTTCTGGTCGCGAATCTCGATTACAGCGACTATCTGGGCAGGCTGGCGATCGGGCGTGTGTTTAACGGCACTCTGAAGCACGGCGATGAAGTTGCGATCGCGAAATTAGACGGCGCGCTGCACAAAACACGGATCACGAAGCTGTATTCGTTTGAGGGACTGAAGCGCGTAGATGAGACGGTTGGAAAACCGGGCGACGTGCTCGCCATTGCAGGCGTGGAAGGGATTACGATTGGCGAAACGGTAACCAGTGCGGAATCACCGAAGCCGTTGCCGCGGATCCAGATCGATGAGCCAACAATTGCAATGACATTCACGGTGAATAACTCGCCGTTTGCCGGGCGTGAAGGCGAATTTGTAACATCCCGTAACTTGCGCGACCGACTGGATAAGGAATTACTTACGAATGTGTCGATCCGTGTGGAGGAGGCAGGCGGCCCCGACGCGTTCAAGGTAATGGGTCGCGGCGAATTGCAGCTCGCGATTTTGATTGAGATGATGCGGCGCGAAGGTTACGAGGTGCAGGTTGGGAAGCCGGAGATACTAACTCGCAAGATCGACGGCGTTCTGCATGAGCCCCTCGAGCTGCTGGTGATCGATTGCCCCGAGGAATTTATCGGGGTTGTGATCGAGAAAATGGGCCAGCGCAAGGGCAAGATGACGAAGATGATCAATCACGGTTCCGGCCGCGTACGGTTGGAATTTCATGTGCCTTCGCGGGGATTGATTGGGATTCGCAGCGAGATGCTGACCGATACGAAAGGCATGGCAATCATGAACTCGCTGTTTCACGGCTATATCGAGTGGCAGGGCGAAATCGAGATGCGCCCCACCGGATCCCTGATTGCTGATCGAGCCGGCGTGGCGACGAGCTATGCGATCTACAACCTGCAGGAGCGCGGCGTTATCTTCATCGCACCGACAACCGAAGTCTACGAAGGGATGATCATCGGCGAGAATTCGCGCAACAGCGATCTTGACGTGAATATCGTAAAGGAAAAGAAGCTGACGAACATGCGCGCCTCCACTTCCGACGAAG
>JAFAQG010000906.1 GCA_019246575.1 Acidobacteriaceae bacterium | reverse complement strand
CACACGTTGCCGAACGGCATCTGATCCAGTCCAAATCTGGTCCCGGGCTTCACCTTTGCTACAAACAGCCCGAACTCGACCGGCTGAGTGACTTCCGCTTCGACGCGAACCCAGTGATAGTGCGCTGTATCGATGTACAGCCGGCCGCGCATCCCCGTTAGAACTCGCGCCTTGGCGATAGGAGGCTGGTACTTCGGATCGGGCGTTGCATCCAGAACGTAACACTCGACCCCGTTTATCTGCTGTTCCCCGATAAGGCGGAACCGGAATGCCTTGACCATCTCCTGCATGAGCAGCCGTTCGTCCGAACGGTCCCGCTCGTATTCGGACAACCGCCGCTGCCGCTCGCCGGCTGACTCATTCGCACGCCGGTGAATCTCGCGGTCCAGTTTCTCGCGCTCGTCGCGTTCCTGAGACGGACCGAGAGCTTTGCCGTCAATCTCGATCAAACGCTCGTACGGCGAGCCCTCGATCATGCTCACTTCGTACGTTCTGACCTGTTCGACTTTGGTGCGTCCTTCACTGTCGATTTTTTGTGTAATGTCGCGCTCGCGGTGAGCATAATCCGGCTGTGCTTTCCAATCGGCTGCATTTGTTACAACCGAGCGCTGGACAATCTCCGACGCAGACGGCGTCGGAGGCGCGGCCTCCGCTTGCCCCGTGAGCAGAAACGCGATCCCGAGTATGTACCGCCCGCGTCCCCACGCGGCTCTTCTACAGCGCAAAATCACCCGCTCTCGAACCCCTTCGAGCCGAATTATTGCAGAGAATTGGGTTTAACTGTCAACAAACGAAAGGGTTAGTACGTAGTGGTACTGACAGGCTGCAACCGCGCGGCGTCCCGAACCGGTCTCAGCAATTCCTGCCCGTTGCGCGCGGGAACGCCTCGGGATCTCGCTCTTCGGGAGGACCGTCCACGCACTCCAGGTCTTTCTCGATCGCTACCTTCAAGCAGGTACCGTTGGCGGGAAGTTCGAAATAAATTCCCACCGCATCACTGCGGGCCCAGTCACGCATTTGATCTCCCGGCGCAGACACGCGTATTGTGCCCTCCCGAAATGATGCCGCCGGTGTTGACCCGGCACTCGGTTCGAGCACATACCGGATGGTTGCATCATCCGGGAAGCTAACGCGCTCTTCAATCGACGCACCCGCAGCCAAATCCTCCACCTCGCGTTGGTTCACCCGCAACCGCAGAGTATTCGCCCTGAACCGCAGCTTCATCTGTTACGAGTGTATCCGCCACGCGCCTGAATAGACGTTGAAGCGCCCTCGTCGGACGAAGCCTAGCAGTGTGATGCCGAAATCGCGCGCCGCTTCTATGGCCAGACTCGAAGGACCGCCCACGGTTGCAACAACCGGAGCCCCTGCCAGCGCGGCTTTCTGAATCAGCTCGAAGCTGCTCCGGCTACTCAAAAACACTACAGAATCGGTCAGCGGTACCCGGTCCTCGAGCAATGAATACCCGATCACTTTATCTAGAGCATTGTGCCGTCCAATATCCTCGAATACGGCGAGGACTTCGCCTCCGGCCTGAACAACTGCCGCTGCGTGCAGGCCTCCGGTTTGCGCAAATGCCCTCTGGTGCGCGGCCAATAATTCGGGCAGAGTTTCGATAAACCGACTCTCCACCTTCAGTCTGCTGTCTGGATACTTGGGCAATTGTGTGGCGATAGCGTCCCGTGTCAGCTTGCCGCAAACTCCGCAACTTGCATTCACGAAATTATTTCGCGCAATCCGCCAGGCCTCTACGTCAACGTCGGGCGCGAGCTTGACCAACATCTCATTCGACGGCGGAGCTCCGACCGAATGCAGTTCCTCAATGTGCCTGCGCTCCTGAATAATGCCTTCCGTCAAGAGAAATCCCGCAGCGAGCTCGCGATCATCCCCCGGCGTGCGCATGGTCAAAGCCAGGTTCGTCGTGCGCTGGGTCTCTTTGAAGCGATACGCGATGCGAATTTCGAGCGGTTCCTCGGCGGCGACTGTGTCTGCAACGCGTTCCACAAACCCGTTTTCGACACGCGTCATGTCAAAACGGCGAGTAAGCGATGACGAAGCAAACTCGGTTGACTTAGGCAACTTACTCTATACCGGAACGCGGTCGTAAACGGTCGCGAGTTGCTTCAATCGGGACCGCAGCTCAGGCGTAAACACACCCGGTTCCATTCGCCAGCTCCAATTGCCGTCCGCAACACCGGGCCGGTTCATGCGTGATTCGCTCCCCAGTCCCAAAATGTCTTGCATAGGAACGATCACCACCCGGGCGACAGACATCAGCAACGCTCTTATCATTTTCCAGTTGATCGGCTCGTCGCCGGGCCCCAGATACTCTAGCGCGAAGTCTCTTTCCTTCCGTATAGCGTCGTCCGTCCGGGTGCTGTCGCCGGCCTTGCTGTTCCACCATCCCATCACGGTGTCGTTGTCGTGAGTTCCGGTATACGCAACCACTTCTCGTTCCAGATTGTGCGGCCGGTAACTGGCTGCATTGCCCTCGATGCCGAAAGCAAACTGTAAGATCGCCATACCCGGAAAATTGAACCGGTGCCGCAGCGCCTCAACTTCAGGAGTTATATCGCCGAGATTCTCCGCGATCAGTTCGATATCTCCGAGCGCGGATTTCACGGCATGAAACAGTTTGTCGCCGGGCGCCTTCACCCAACGGCCGTTCACAGCAGTTTCTTCTCCGGCCGGCACCTCCCAATACGCTTCGAAGCCGCGGAAATGATCCACGCGTAGCGCATCATATAACCGGAACATCGCGCGAAACCGGTCGATCCACCACTCGAAACCGGAGCGCTCCATTTCTTCCCAATTGTAAATCGGGTTTCCCCATAACTGACCCGTTTCGCTAAAGTAATCCGGCGGCACACCGGAAACTGCCTTAGGCCTGCCTTCTGCATCGAGCAAAAACTGCCGGGGGTGCGCCCACACGTCGGAACTGTCATGGGACACGTAAATCGGTATATCTCCCATGATGCGGATGCGCCGCTCGGCGCAATACTGCCGCAGCGATCTCCACTGCCGGAAGAAAAGAAACTGCCAATACTTCTGACACTCGATTTCATCTTTCAACTGTTCGCGATAACGCGCCAGGACAGCAGGATTTCGGCGCACGACTTCTTTGTCCCAATCGGTCCAACTGCGGTCCGCCCCAAAGTGCTGTTTGAGAGCGACAAACAGCGCGTAATCGTCGAGCCACGAGAAATGGTCTGCACAAAACTGCTGAAATCCGTGCTCCTGCCTTCGGCGCCTCGAGCGCTGAAAGTTGGCGTAAGCCTTCGAAAGCAGCGGCAACTTCCACTCCCTGGTCCGCTCGTAATCGGCGCGTCCGCACGAGAACTTGGACGCTGTGTCGAGATCGCGTGCCGTGAGCACACCCTCCTCCGCCAGCACCTCGGGACTGATCAGCAGCGGCTCACCCGCAAACGCAGAGAACGATTGATACGGCGAGTTTCCCCGCCCGATTACGCCCAGCGGCAACACCTGCCACAAGCTGCAGCCGGAGCAGGCAAGCTGATCGGCAAACCGCAGCGCCTCGGGGCCGAAATCCCCGATTCCAAAGCGTGACGGCAAAGAGGTCGCATGTAGCAAAATGCCCGCACATCGAGGCAGATTCACGCCCCCAAAGTAGCAGAGAGAGCCGGACCGTTGTCGCACTCCGTCGCCCAAACAGATTCAGCAGAGTTCGTGCGCTATCTTGATGCACAAAGGACGCATGCAAGAGATCGGTCTCGGTCATCTCGAAGCGGTTCTGCTTATCCTGCTTACGCTGGTTGCGGCGCTGGCGCTCCTCGCTCGGCGGCTTCGCGTTCCCTATCCAATCGTGCTCGTGCTCGGCGGGCTCTGTTTGAGCCTGCTCCCGCGCATTCCGCGAGTCTCGCTCAGCCCGGAGGTCGTGTTTTACGTGTTTCTGCCGCCTCTCTTGTTTTCCGCGGCGTTTCACATTTCGTGGCGCGATTTCCGCAACAATCTGGTCAGTATCGTCCTGCTCGCGTTTGGCCTGGTCGGCTTCAGTATCTACGGAGTCGCCGCCACCACCCGCCACTTTTTGCCCGGCTTCAACTGGGAACTCGGTCTGGTTCTGGGATCCGTAGTTGCCACCACCGACGCAATCGCAGCAACTTCGACGGCGAGGCGTCTTGGCATTCCTCGCGGAATAACCGATCTCCTCGAAGCGGAGAGCCTCGTCAACGACGGCAGCGGCTTGCTCGCGCTCAAGTTCACATCCGCCATCGTTGTCACCGGAGTCGTGCCGTCCTTAGCGAGAGGAACGGTCGAGCTGTTCTACCTGATTAGCGCCGCCATTGTCATCGGTTTGGCGTTCGGAGTTCTGGTCCGGCTCATCCAGGTGCAAATCAACGATGCGCCTGTTGAAATCACCATTAGCCTCGTCGCCCCGTATGTCACGTATCTCGTTGCGGAAGCGGCGCATTGCTCGGGCGTGCTTGCCACCATTGCGTGCGGGCTCTACCTCGGCCGCCGAAGTTCCGGCTTCTATTCGCTGCATGCTCGAATCGAGTCGTCCGCATTCTGGAAGACGCTCGACTTCATCTTGAACGGCCTTGTCTTCTTGTTGCTTGGACTCCAGTTGCCGTGGATTCTGGCCGATATCCACGGCTTAGGACCCGGGACTCTGATCATCGACGGCGCGCTGTTTAGCGGCATCGTCATCCTGCTACGCGTGCTATGGGTCTACCCGGGCGCGTGGTTCGCGTATAGAATTAAGAAGCACCTGTTTCGCTGGACGGGAAAGAAGCCGGCTCGAGAATCGGTGTTCCTCGTTGGCTGGGCCGGCATGCGCGGCGTGCTTGCGCTCGCCGCCGCCATGTCGCTGCCTACCCGCTTGAGCAACGGTATGCCGTTTCCGCAGCGCAGCCTCATCATCTTTCTGACGTTCTGCTTGATCTTCGTTACCCTTGTGCTGCAAGGCTTGAGCATGCCGAGCCTTATCCGCCGATTAGGACTCGCCGGTGCTTCCGCAGGCCGCCAGGAAGAGGAGCGCGCCAGGCGAGAGATGATTCACGCCGTGCTCGAAGCGCTCGAAGATATGCGAGCCACCGAGCACGATGCAGAAGCACTGAACGCCATGGAGCGTTATTACCGTCATGAGTTGAGCCTGCTCAGCTCTCCGGTCTCCGATGACGAAACAAACGTAAGGAGCGAAGCCGAAAAACGACGCCGCCTCGCGCGCGAATTACGAGGCATCGAGCGAGCGGTTGCACTGCGCTTGCGCGACGAAGACAAAATCCACGACGAAGTTCTACGCACTCTCGAGCGCGAGTTAGATCTCTTAGACGCGCGCTTTGCAGAAATTACGTAAACCCGCCTGCCCCCGCATTCGCCTCTATACTGAAACGGAAAGGTTCCAGCTTGCAATCGATCGTCACGGAGTACGTCCGTCAAAACAAGCAACGTTTTCTCGATGAGTTATTTGAGTTATTGCGAATCCCGAGCGTAAGCACGCTGCCGCAGCACAAGCACGACGTTGCACGGGCAGCGGACTTTCTTGCAGAGAAGCTCAAGAGCGCCGGAATCGAGAACGTTGAAGTCATCCCGACTGAAAAACATCCGCTGGTCTACGGTGACTGGCTGCATGCTCCGGGAAAGCCGACTGTTTTGTGTTACGGACATTTCGATGTGCAGCCGCCCGACCCGCTCGAGCTTTGGAACTCGCCTCCGTTCCAGCCGACAATTCGCGATGGCAATATCTATGCTCGCGGCGCATGCGACGACAAGGGGCAGATGTATATGCACATCAAAGCCGTCGAAGCGCTGCGATCTGTGGATCGCAGCGGCTTGCCCGTAAACGTCAAATTTCTACTCGAGGGCGAAGAAGAGGTCGGCGGCGAATCGATCGCCAAATATGTTCCGGCGAACAAGGAAAAATTGAAGGCCGATGTTGCTCTCGTCTCCGACACCGAGATGTTCGCAGACGGCGTACCGACCCTGTGTGTCGGCCTGCGCGGTTTGATCTACCTCGAAGTGGCAGCAACCGGTCCCGCGCGCGATTTGCACTCGGGCATGTATGGAGGCGCTGCGCCGAACGCTGTTTATGGGTTGATTGAGTTGCTGGCGAAGGCGAAGGATGCAGATGGCCGGATTCCGATTCCGGGAGTGTACGACGATGTGGTTCCTCCCGATCCACCAGAGGTCGAGAGTTGGCAGCGGCTTCCGTTCTCGCAACATGAGTTTCTGAAGGACGAGGTGGGCTCGACCGAGTTGACGGGCGAACCCGATCAGTCGGTACTAGCGCGCGTTTGGGCCCGGCCCACCTTCGAAGTGCACGGCATCGCCGGCGGGTTCACCGGCGTCGGAGCGAAAACCGTCATTCCTGCCAAAGCGACAGCCAAAGTCAGTATGCGCCTTGTGCCTCGACAGGATCCCGAGCGCGTCGTTCGGTCTCTGAAACAGTGGATAACAGAAAACACGCCCAAGGGCATCCAAACGGAGGTCCGGGTTTTGAGTTGTGGGCCGGCGATTTCGGTCAACCCGAACCACCCTGCGATCGATATTGCAGCCAAGGCGTTCACCGATATGCTCGGACGCCCGGCTGTCTTTGTCCGCAGCGGCGGGTCGATACCGATTGTCGGTGACTTTGCTACGCATCTGGGGATTCCCACCGTGCTGATGGGATTCGGACTGCCCGACGACGGATTGCATTCGCCGAACGAGAAGTATCGCATCAGCAACTATTACCAAGGCATCGAGACCATCGCGCACTTCCTTCACCGATACGGCGCAGACTCGTGAAAGCGCGCGCGCATGCTACAGTCGAGTTGAATGCTGCAGGACCTTGCTCTTGCGCTCCGTCTGCAAGCGCTGGATCGCAAGATCGCCGGTCTCGAGAGCGAGATCGCGACACTGCCCAAACATGTAGCGGAGATTGAGAAGCGCCTCGAGGTTCACGCCAGGCGTCTCGAAGCCGACCGCGCCGCTTTATCGGCGAATCAACGCGACCGGAAAAAGCTGGAAGGCGATATCCAGGTTCACGAACAGAAGATCTCGAAGCTGCGCGATCAGATTCTCCAGGCGAAAACCAACGAGCAGTATCGGGCATTTCAGAACGAGATTGCC
Source organism: Acidobacteriaceae bacterium (assembly GCA_019246575.1). The sequence continues at coordinate 4,074 of JAFAQG010000906.1, read as the reverse complement.
TACATCGAAAACGAGATCCGCAAAACAGAGGACAAAATTCTCGATTTGATGGAGCAATCGGAGCCGCTCGACAAAAACGTCAAGACCGCGGAAGTCGAACTGAAAAAGGAGCAGCAGACCGTAGAGGGCGAAAAATCCAGTGCGCGCGAGCGTACCGCGGCCGATCAGAAGGAGCTTGCCGACCGGCGCGCCGAGCATAACAGCATCGTCGGACAGATAGATCCGAAACTGTACGCGCATTATGAAAGGATCCGCAAAAAAACCAAGAACACCGCCATCGCGGATGCAACGGAAGGCCGCTGCGATGCGTGTCAGATTGCGCTGCGTCCGCAGTTCTTTCAAGATCTGCGCAAAGGCGAGCAGATCATGTTCTGCGAAAGTTGCGGGCGCATCCTGACGTACAATCCCGTCATCGACGTTTCGAGCGATGTGAGCGCATCCCAACAGATCGCTTAGGGCTCTCATATTAACCACAATCGGCCTTCTCTCTCCGCGTCCTCAACTTACCCGCCGAAAGTAGTCACAGCTAGTTTTTCCTGTACTTTCATCAACTTACCGGGAATCGCTTGTAACCGCCGTGTATAGTGGTTTCCGGGAAGCAGCAGTTACCCGCTTCCGCCACATCTAAATCGAAAACAGCCGGTACCCGCCTCAAGTGCAAAGGGCGCGGTTCCGCGCCGCCAGGCAGGAGACCAACTCGCAAGCTCTTGGGGCGGCGCGTCTGGTCGCGCCCGTTTTGCGCCGTCCAGTCACCGGCTTTTTCATTTTCAGGAGCTCTCAGTCATGTCTACTCAAGCCCAAATCGCAGCCAATCAAGCGAATGCCCAGCACTCCACCGGTCCCCGCACCGAGGAAGGCAAAGCCGCTTCCTGCCGCAACAACTTCCGCCACGGCTTCACCGGAGCCTTCAACCTTCTCCCCTCCGAAGACGAGGACGAATTCAACGCTCTCGTAACCGCGCTTCGTCTCGAGCACAATCCCTCCACCCCGACCGAAAACATTCTGGTCGACAAAATGGCGCAGCACTTCTGGCTGACCAAGCGCGCCCAATTACTGCAAGATCTCGCGATGGCCGAAGACCGCGCCGAAGTCGAAAACGAACGCCAGTTCGCGCTCTTTCTCCGTTACCAGACCACCAATGACCGTGCCTTTCATAAGTGCCTCGATCAGCTCCTAAAGCTCCGGGCCGAAAAGCGCAAGGCCGAAATTGGGTTCGAATCGCAAGAGCGAAAGCGGAACGAAGAAAGCCGGAGACAGGCCGAGCAAGCCCGCAAACAGGAGGCTCACGAAGCGAAGGTTCGCCTCGCGAATGCCAAAGCCGCGTTCCAGGAACTCGAAACCGAGATCAAGAGCACCATCGATGCCGTCCTTCCCGGCCACACTCCCATCCCTTTCTCCGAGTTGAAAACCGTCCTCAAGCTCGCTATCGAAGATGTGGCCCGCACACTCCACGCGAAACCTGCGGCCAATGCAGCATAAATGAACTGCGTAGCCGGCGTCCCCGCCCTTTTCAACCTGCAACAACGCCGTTTGTGTGGTCTGCGACACTCAACCGCACCCAAAATTCACTTTGCTATCCTCTCGATTTCGGGCAGACTCCTCTGCCCCCCGGGAGGTGTTGAGTGAAGGTCTTCGACAGTTCCGACATTCGGAACGTGGCTTTGATTGGGCACGGACACTCGGGTAAAACAGCTCTTGCGTCCGCGCTTCTTTACACGGGGGGTGCGACAGACCGGTACCTCAGCGTGGACGAGGGCAACTCGATCACGGATTTCGATGAAGAAGAGATTGCGCGCAAGCTCAGCATTACGACGTCGGTCGCCGCATTCGCATGGCAGAAGACAAAACTAAACTTGATCGACACGCCTGGTTACAACATATTCCTGAACGATACACAGTCGTCGCTGCCCGCCGCTGACGCCTGCGTGCTGGTGCTCGATGGAGTCGCGGGTGTCGAGGTCTCGACAGAAAAGGTTTGGAAATTCGCGGAGGAGTTCAAGCTTCCTTGCGCGCTGCTCGTCAACAAACTGGACCGTGAACGATCCTCATTCGAGCGCACGGTCGACAACATTCACGAGGTCTTCGGAAGAGCAGCGATTCCAGTGCACTTGCCGCTCGGAGCAGAAAAGAATTTCAGCGGCGTGATCGACCTCGTCCGCATGCGCGCCTACTGCTACAAATCGGGGGCGGACGGCAAGGGCAAGGAAACGGACATCCCGACGCCCTACGAACAAGCGGCAACGAAGGCACATGAAGCGCTCGTCGAAATGATCGCCGAAGGCAACGACGAGCTAATGGAAGAATTCTTCGCAACCGGCACGCTGCCTGCCGAGCACATCGTCAGTGGACTGCAGGAAGCTGTTCGCGACCGGCGGATATTCCCGATCTTGTGTGCATCGGCGTCGCAGAACATCGCCGTCGACGTGCTGATGAATTTTGTCGCCGAGGTTTTCCCGTCGCCTCTGGATGCCCACGGCATGAAAACGATGCAGGACGGCAACGAAGTTGAAAAACCCGTTGTGACCAGTGAGGCGCCTTCCGCATTCGTGTTCAAAACCTCCGCGGACCCGTTCGCAGGCCGGGTCAGCTACTTCAAGGTGATGTCGGGCGCCCTCAAGGACGACGCGCACTTAACGAACATGCGTTCGAATGCGCCTGAGCGCCTGGCGCACATCGCAACCCCATTCGGAAAGACAATGCAGCCTATTACGGAGCTGCGGGCGGGCGACATCGGGGTGGTCGCGAAACTGAAGGATACGCAGACCGGGGATACGCTTTGCGAGAAGACGACCTGCGTCGTATTTCGCGGAGTGGAGATACCGGAGCCGTCCATTGCATACGCGATATCGGCCAGGACCCGCAGCGATGAAGACCGGCTGAGCACGGCGCTTCAAAAAATGTTGGAAGAAGACCGGTCGCTGCGCTTTTATCGCGATCCGATGACGAAGGAGTTTCTGCTTGCGGGAAACGGCCAGCAGCATCTCGAAGTCGTTGTGAGCCGGCTCAAGCGACGCTATGGCGTCGATGTGCAGTTGAATGCGCCGAAAATTCCATACCGTGAGACGATTCGGGGAAATGCGAATGTGCAGGGCCGGCACAAGAAGCAGACGGGCGGTCACGGGCAATTCGGCGATTGCTGGATCAAAATGGAGCCTTTACCGCGCGGCGAGCGATTCCAATTCGTAAACGAAATCTTCGGCGGCGCGATTCCGAAGCAGTACATTCCGGCCGTCGAGAAAGGCATTCTGGAAGCGGCCGAGCAGGGCTTCCTTGCCGGTTATCCCGTCACCGATTTCAAGGTGACGGTTTACGACGGGTCTTATCACGACGTCGATTCCTCGGAAATGGCATTCAAGCTAGCCGGCCGCAAAGCGTTTCGGGCGGCTATGCAGCAGGCGAGACCGGCCCTCCTCGAGCCCATTATGCGTGTGGAAGTCGAGACGCCCACCGAGTTCGCCGGCGATCTGATGAGCGACTTCAACGGGCGGCGGGGCCGAATCACCGGCATGGAACTCAAGGGCAACCTGCAGATCATTAACGCGCAGGTGCCGATGTCGGAGATGTTGAATTACCAGAATGATCTGATCTCGAAAACACAGGGCCGCGCCTCGTTCCATATGGAATTCGACCACTACGATTACGTGCCGGCGCCCCAGGCCGAGAAAATCATCGCGGCGGCCAAAGCGCACGCGACCGTCGAAGAAGAAGAGTAGAGCGCGCCTACAAGAAGCGTCAGTGGAAGACCGCGTCGAAGAGACGGCGCATCTTGTGCTGGAGTGAAAAAAGTTCGTCATCGAGCGACGAATCGCTTGGAATCTCGTGCGTCCAGCGCTGTACCAGTTCGCGAAGCATTTCGCGCTCAGTGTGTGAAGCCGGCAGTTTTTCTTCGGCGCGGCCGCTCAAAATTCGCAATGCGTGATCGACCGCGCGGAAAAACGTAGTCGCCTGCATCATAAACTCCGCATCCGCGCGTTCCAGGTGCCCCATTTTTTCGACGATGTCGATACGTTCCGGAGTATTTAAGCTCTTAAAAAACATGCCCGCGCCTTTCAAGCGCAGGTACATCAGGATAAA